>NZ_JBOHCV010000739.1:0-2023 GCF_050698815.1 Streptomyces sp. | reverse complement strand
CGCGAGGAGCAATCGCATGCTCACGTCGCACCTCCGTCCCGCGTCCGGCGCCAGGGAACAGGCGCACGAGATCGCCTCGCTGCTGCTGCGCCATCAGCGGAGCTCTGCCGGTCCCGAACTGCCCGGGCGATGCCGGGAGTTACCCTGCCCCCGCTGCCGGGACACCCAGGCCGACGTGATCGAGGCGTTCGTCCTCGCCAACCGTCCCGTGCGTCTCGTACTGCCCGCCTTCCCCGGCAAGTCACCCAACCGCGCCAAGGTGCTGGGCACCCTCCCGGACATGGCCGAGGAACTGGCGCTCGGCTTCCTCGACTCCCTCACCGGACGGATCCGGCAGCTCTATCCGCCGGGCGCGGAGATCGTGATCTGCTCCGACGGCCGCGTCTTCAGCGACGCGGTGCGCATACCGGACGACGACATCACCGCCTACCACCGGGAGTTGCGCACGATGATCGCCGCGCTCCCGCACCGGGCCGTCTCGCTGTTCACCCTCGATGAGGTCCCCGAGTTCGCCGGGCTCGGTCACGACGACATGCGCACGGTTCTCACCGAACGCCATGCCGTGCCGCTCGACGAGCTCCGCGGCCGCGTGCGGCAGGGCGAGGACGTGCCGCTCTACCGGGCCATCACCCGCTTCCTCTTCGAAGACGGCAACACACCGGAATACACCGGAAGCAGGGCGGCACTGCAGCGGGACGCGCGGACGCGTGCCTACGTCGTCATCCAGCGCAGCAAGGCGTGGGGCGACTTCCTCGCCCGGCGATTCCCCGGCTCCGTCCGGCTCTCCATCCACCCCCAGCCCTGCTCCGCGGCGAAGCTGGGCATCCGGCTGGGCGAGTCCACCGGCGCCTGGCTCACCCCGTGGCACGGGGTCGCCGTGGACACCGGCGGACGGCTGGTGCTGATGAAGCGGGCGGAAGCCGAGGGGCTGGACTGCGATCTCGTCGAGCGCGGCGGCCGGCCCAGCCACTACGTGCTGCGTGCCCCGGCCCGCACCGCGCACGAGCGCGTCACCCACCGTCCGGCCCCGCATACGACAACCCCGCATACGACGACTCCGCGCGCGACCGCCGCCGCCGCACCCGCCGCACCGAAGGAGTGGTGAACCATGACCATCCAGACCCCGGCCCGCCCGCCCCTCGCCGGCTTCGGCGCCCTCATCGACGCCGGTTCGGCCTCGCCCGGAGAGTGCCTGGAGGAGCTGCCCGTCGGGGACCTGCGCGAACTGGTCCGCGCCCACCATCTGTTGCTCCTGCGGGGCTTCCCCGCCTTCGCGGACGCCGAGGAGCTGACCGCGTACTGCGCCCGCTGGGGCGAGATCAGCATGTGGCCCTTCGGCGCGGTGCTCGAGCTGCTCGAACACGAGAACCCCGCGGACCACATCTTCGACCACCGTCACGTGCCCCTGCACTGGGACGGCATGTACCGACCCCAGGTGCCGGAGTTCCAGTTCTTCCACTGTGTGAGCGCACCGGGGCACGACCAGGGCGGCGGGACGGTCTTCTCTCAGACCTCCGCCGTCCTCCGGGACGCGGAGCCCGCCGTACGGGCCCTGTGGGAGGAGGTCACCGGGACCTACCGCCGCAAGATGGAGTACTACGACAGCACCGCCGTCTCGCCGGTGGTGACCGCACACCCCGTCACCGGGGAGCCGGTGATCCGCTACAACGAACCGGTCGCTCCGGACGACGAGTTCATCAACCACCCCGACCTGGAGTTCACCGGCGTGCCCGCCGACCGGCTGGAAGAGTTCCACCGCGGTCTGCGAAGGGCCTTGCGCGCACCCGAGCACGCGTACACGCACCGGTGGCGCACGGGCGACCTCGTCATCGCCGACAACTACACACTGCTGCACGGCCGCGAGGCGTTCACCAGCCGCGCCCCGCGCCACCTGCGCCGGGTGCATGTACTCGGTGAGCCCGCGCTCGAGAATCCGGCGCTGCGCCCTGCTGGAGATCACTCGAACGGCTGAGCCCCGGCCACTCCGTCAGGAGTCCGCCCGAACGGCCGCCACAAGTTGGTG
>NZ_JBOHCV010000738.1:0-27886 GCF_050698815.1 Streptomyces sp. | reverse complement strand
GCCCTGGTTGGTCATCCCGAAGATGAACGCGCCGATCGCGGCGCCGATCGCGGTGCCGTAGCCACCGGTGAGCAGGCAGCCGCCGATGACTGCCGCGGCGATGTAGATCAGCTCGTTGCCGACGCCTTCGCCGGACTGGACGACGTCGTAGTTGAAGAGCAGATGCTGCCCGGATATCCAGGCACCCAGGCCCACTCCCAGATAGAGACCGATCTTGGTACGGGCGACCGGCACGCCGACCGCGCGGGCGGTGTGCTGACCGCCGCCGACCGCGAAGATCCAGTTGCCGGCCCGGGTACGGAGCAGCAGCCACGTCGCCACCGCCACCAGGGCCAGCCACCACACGACGGTGATCTGGATCTGCGCGCCGCCGACCGTCAGTTCGGAGGCGAAGAACGCCTTGGCCGATTCGAAGCCGTCCATCTCGGCGATGGTCTTGGTGGAGACGGTGCCGCTGATGAGTTTGGTCAGGCCCAGATTGATGCCCGTCAGCATCAGGAAGGTGCCGAGCGTGATGATGAAGCTCGGCAGCTTCGTACGGATGAGCATGAAGCCGTTGAAGAAGCTGATGGCCAGCGTGACCAGCAGGGAGACGCCGACGCCGACCCACACGTTGGCCGTCATCTGATAGCTGAACATCGAGGAGACGAGCGAGGACGTGGTGACCATCACGCCCGTCGACAGGTCGAACTCGCCGCCGATCATCAGCAGCGCCACCGGGACCGCCATGATCCCGAGCGTGGAGGCCGCGTAGAGCACCGTGGAGAGGCTGGAGGCGCGCAGGAAGCTGTCGGCCGCGAAGGAGAAGAAGACGAACACGGCGACGGCGCCCACGACCGCGCCGAGTTCGGGGCGGCCGAGCAGGCGGCGCGGCAGCGACCGGTGCACCAGCCGCTCGTCGGCCTTCGCGGCCGTGCCTTGCTCCTCGGCCCCCGGGGCGGGGGCGGGCGTGGAGGTGGGTGTAGCCGTCATCGGGTTCCTTGCGTGGTTGCCGTCCGGAGCCCGGTCACCGGGTCCCGCGCTCCGTGTACTTCTCCAGCCGCGGTACGTCCTTCTCCGTGACGATCTGCGGGCCGGTGAGGACCGGTTTGCCGCCGCCCAGCTCGTTGGCGTTGTACTTGTTCAGCCAGAGGGCGTCGACCGCCTCGTACCCCTGCAGGTAGGGCTGCTGGTCCACGGCGAACCCGAAGGACTTGTCCTTCAGCCCCTTCACCACTTGGGCGTTCAGGTCGAAGGTGTCGATCTCCGCCTTGCTGCCCGCCTTCTCCTTGGCCTTCGCGGAGGTCGCCGCGAACGGTGCGCCGAGGGTGAGGACGGAGTCGATGCCGCTGTCGGACTGCAGCTTGGCCTCGACGGAGGACTGCACGCCGGGCATGTTCGTGCCGTCGACGTTGAGCGTGTCCAGCTTCCCGTCGAAGGTCTTCTTCGCGCCCGCGCAGCGCTCCTCGAGGGAGACGTTTCCCTGCTCGTGAATGACGCACAGAGCGTTCTTACGGTCCCGCTTGTTCAGCTCCTCACCCACGGCCTCGCCGGCGACCGACTCGTCCTGGCCGATGTGCGAGAGCGCTCCGAGCTTGGCCGAGTGCTCGCCGCCGGAGTTGATGGTGATGACGGGTATCCCGGCCTTCACCGCCTTCTTCACGACGCCCTTCATGGCGTCCGGCTTGGCGAGCGTGACGATCAGCCCGTCGACCTTCTTGTCGATGGCCGACTGCACGAGCTGGGCCTGCTTGCCCGCCTCCTTGTCGTGCGAGTAGTCGAATTCGACGTTGTCCTTGCGGGCCGCGTCCTTCGCTCCGCTCTGCACGATGTCCCAGAAGGTGTCGCCGTCCCCGGAGTGGGAGACCATCGCGATCGTGAGCCGTGGGGTGTCGACACCCTTGCCACCGCCCACGCCGCCGCTCTTCTCCTCGGACTCTTTGCCGCCGGAACTGCTGCACCCGGCCGCTGCCAGAAGTGCCGCGCTCGTCAGTGCCACCGCTGTCGCTGTACGTACTCTTCGCCGAAGGACCATGAGCGGAGTTCTAGCCGGACGCCGACGACAGCGTCAAGACTTTGTCCGAACATATTCCGGAACCCCGAGGTCACAGCGGTTCACGGGCGTACGAGCAACTGGAATTCGAAACTGTACCGCGAGGCGCGGTAGAGGTGCGACGCGTACTCCACGGGCCGCCCGGTGTCATCGAACGTGGTCCGCTCCATGGTGAGCAACGGCGCGCCCGCGGCCTCCCCCAGCAGCTCCGCCTCCGCCGCGGTAGCGGCCCGCGCGCCGACGGACTGGCGCGCGCTGTGCAGGGTGATCCCGGCCACTCGCAGCAGCCGGTAGAGCCCGGTCGACTCCAGCTCCTCGACTCCCACCGCCTTGAGCAGGTCCTTCGGCAGGTGGTTGCACAGGTAGGCCATCGGCTCGCCGTGCGTGAGCCGCAGCCGCTCCACGCGCCGCACCTCTTCACCCTCGGCGACCCCGAGGGCGGCGGCGACCGCGGCGGTGGCCTGCTCCGTCTCGTACCGCAGCACCCGGGTCGCGGGCCGCTGGCCGGCCGCCTCGAGGTCGTCGTAGAGGCTGCTCAGCTCCAGCGGGCGGCGGACCTGGCTGTGCACGACCTGTGTGCCGATCCCGCGCCGCCGCACCAACAGGCCCTTGTCCACGAGGGACTGGATCGCCTGCCGCACCGTGGGCCGGGACAGCCCGAGCCGTCCCGCGAGTTCGATCTCGTTGCCGAGAAGGCTACCGGGGGCGAGCTTGCCGCGCTCGATGGCGTTCTCGAGCTGCTGGGCGAGCTGGAAGTACAGGGGAACCGGACTGCTGCGGTCCACACTGAACTCGAGGTCCGCTGGATCATTCTTGGCCACGGACGGAGCGTAGTGGCCAGGCCCGTCCACCGGAAGCCATTAGTTCGATTGTCCGGACAAAGTATTGACAGCACTCGGCGCCCGGGCCAGCGTGGTGCCATGCGCATCGGAATCATCGGCACCGGCCGGATCGGAACCTTCCACGCCCGTACGCTCACCACGCACCCCGCGGTGACCGAACTGCTCCTGACAGACGCGGACTCCGCACGCGCCGCCGCGGTGGGTGCCACTCTCGGCGGCACCCACGTGTCCTCCCCCGCCGAACTGCTCGCGCTCGGCCCCGACGCCGTGGTGATCGCCTCGGCGACGGCCTCGCACGCCGAGCTGATCCGGGCCTCGGCGGAGCGCGGCCTGCCCGTCTTCTGCGAGAAGCCCATCGCACTCGATCTGCCCGGCACCCAGCAGGCGCTGGACACGGTCGACGCGGCGGGCACACTGCTGCAGATCGGCTTCATGCGCCGCTTCGACGCGGGGTACACGGCCGCCCGCGAGGCGGTGCGCTCCGGCCGGCTCGGGCGGCTGCACACGGTACGCGCCGCCACCTCCGACCCGGCGCCGCCGCCGCCGGACTATCTGCCGCACTCCGGCGGGCTCTACCGCGACTGCCTGGTCCACGACTTCGACGCGCTGCGCTGGGTGACCGGCCGCGAGGTGGTCTCCGTGTACGCCGCGGGCTCGGACGCGGGCCCCGCGATGTTCCGCGAGGCCGACGACGTCGACACCGCCGCCGCCCTGCTCACCCTGGACGACGGCACGCTGTGCACGGCGACGGCCACCCGCGTCAACGGCGCGGGCTACGACGTCCGGATGGAACTCGCCGGCGAGAAGGACCAGGTGGCCGTGGGCCTCGACCCCCGTACCCCGCTGACCTCGCTGGAGCCGACGGCGACCGCCCCGGCGGGCACGCCGTGGCCGGGCTTCCTCGACCGCTTCGCCCCCGCCTACGAAGCCGAACTGGCCGCCTTCCTGCACGCGGTGCGCGGTGAGGCGCCCAACCCCTGTGACGGCTACGAGGCGTTGGCGGCGCTGCGGATCGCCGAAGCGTGCGAACGCTCACGCCGCGAGGCGCGCCCGGTCCCGATGACGGAGCTGGCACAGGCCGGCTGACCCGGGGCTCGGGACGCGGGACTCAGCCGTCGCGGGAGACCTGGCCGTCGCGGTGCACCGAGGCGTCGCGGTGCACCGGGTCGGGGGCGGGGATGAGCTGGAGGTCCTTGACCAGAAAGGTGCAGGCGTCGGCGACGCGATGGGTGAGGCCCGCCCCGTCCTCGTAGGACCACAGGTCGAGGTAGGGCGTCGCAGGGCGGTAGCCGAGCCGCTTGTAGAGGGCTTCGGTGCGCGGATTGTTCTTCTCCACGCCCAGGCCGACGCTGATCCGGCCCCGTTCGCGGGAGAGTTCCTCGGCGGCGCCGATCAGTGCGCTCGCCACGCGGTGGGAGCGGAGCGTGCCCAGCCAGCCGCCGAGACCGTTGATCTCGGGACAGCCGGGATGCACGGCCCTCACCTCGGGTGCCGCGCAGCCCTCCCAGCGCACCTCGCAGCTACCGACCGGGCGGCCGTCCCGCCAGGCGACGAGGAAGGAACTGGTGCCGTCCAGCTGCCGGGCGAACCGGTAGGCGTACTGGGAGGAACCCGGGGACGGCATGTGCTGGTCGAGCAGCACGACGTCTTCTTCCCGGCACTCGCTGATCCTCATCCGGCCAGACTAGATTCCCGATGTGCCGGTGAGGTGGCGGTTCGGGAGGCATGTGAGGCGGAACATGCGGTCGCCCGGCCTCAGGATCTGCCTCCGCGCGGCGGGGCGGGAACCGCGTCCTCCAGCCGCTGCAGCAACGCCGTGACCCGCTTGGCCACGGTCTCCCGGTCTCCCGCCGTGAGCGCCGAGCCCATGCCGCAGGCGACGGCGCCCGCGGCGATCCACTCCGGCGCGGTCTCGAGTGTGACGCCGCCGGTGGGCAGCACAGGGGCGTGCGGCAGGGCCGCCCGTACGTCCCGCAGCCAGCCCGGGTCGTGGGCCGAGGCGGGGAAGAGCTTGAGCGCGTCGGCGCCGAGTTCCATCGCCCGCACCATCTCGGTGGGCGTGGCGACGCCCGGAAAGACGGGCACGCCGTAGCGGTGCCCGGTGCGGATCACTTCGGCGTCCAGGCTGGGTGAGACGAGGAAGCGCGCGCCCGCGTCGATCGCCATCCGGGCGGACGTGGCGTCCAGTACGGTGCCCGCGCCCACGATCGAGTCGTCATCGGTCTCGCGCCGCAGCGTGCCGATGGCGTCCAGCGCGAACGGGGTGGTCAGCGATATCTCCATGCTGGTGATCCCGGCGCCGAGCAGGGTGTCGGCCGTCGCCGTGACGTGCTCGTAGCTGTCGCTGCGGATGATGGCGAAGACGCGCTGCTCCAGTGCGGCACGGGTGATCTCCCAGCGGTACACGGCAGTTGCCACCTCTCTTGTCGTCGGCGGTCGGATACGGCGAGTGGTGCGGTGGTTCTGTGCGCTGTGTGCTGTTTCTGTGTACTCGTGGGGCGTGGGTCCGCCATGCCCGCGAGCACGGGGTGATCAGCGGTGCACGGAGTCGGCGCCCTGCACCAGGGCGGTCAGGGCGCGGTCGCGGGCGGCGGCGGTCGGCAGCCCGTCGGTGTCGCCGGGTGCCTGCACGACCAGGGCGGCCACGCATGCCGCTTCGGCGAGCGCCTGCTCGGGCGGCAGGTCGCGCAGCCAGGCGGAGAGCCAGCCCGCGGCGAACGCGTCGCCCGCCCCGACCGGGTCGGCGACCGGAATGGCGAAGGGCGGTTGCGTGCACTGTCCGTCCGCGCTGATCGCCGACGCGGAGTGGTCGCGGTGCTTCACGACGACCGTACGGGCGCGGCCCAACGTCAGCAGCGCCTTGGCCGCTTCGTCCGGGCCGCAGCCGAGCAGCAGCTCCAGCTCGTCCTCGCCCGCGATCACGAGATCGGCCTCCCGCAGCAGCGGGCCCACGGTACGCATCCACTCGTGTCCGGTGCCGAGCTTGTACCGCACGTTGGGGTCGAAGGAGACCACGGCGCCGACCTGCCGGGCCCGCTCCACCAAGGCCCAAGTGGTCTGTTCCGCCGACTCGGAGAGCATGGGGGTGATGCCCGAGATGTGCACCACCCGCACCCCCTCGAGCGCGTCGGCGCTGATCTGGTCCGGGGAGAGGAAGGATGCGGCGGAGCCCGCACGGTAGTACTGCACGTCGATCGGGCGCTGTGCGTGGCTGTCCCGCAGCAGCAGCCCGGTGGGTGCGTCCGGGTCCATTTCCGCACAGGAGACGTCCACGCCGTCGGCGCGCAGCTCGCGCAGCACGGCCTCGCCCGCCGGGTCGTCGCCGACGCGGCCGATCCAGCGGGCCCAGTGGCCGAGCCGGGCCAGACCCTGAGCGACATTGGACTCGGCGCCGGCGACGGAGCGCCGGAAGGAGACCGCGTGGTCCAGCGGGATTCCGGGCTCGGCGAGCATCAGAAGCATCGCCTCACCACAGGTAACAGCCTCCGGCGCACTTGCCACCGATATCTCCCCACATCTGCCACCATGGCATCACTCTCTGTGGAGAACGTTACCCGCTCATGCGGACGATGCCACCCCCGGGGGTGCACTTCCTGCCGCATCGGCCACCTGTCTTGTCCAGACGGGTCGCCGAGGGGCGACTTCGAGTGGGCCCACGGCTACGAAGGGCGGCGGGTGCCGCTACGCCGGCCTCGTCCGCGGGCACGGCCGCCGGGCCCGCCGGGCGGCGTGAACCCACCCGGCGGGCCCGGCAGATGTTACCGGCACACCCGCGTCAGCAGGCGTGGTCGACCTTGTCGAAGGACTCGTAGTGGTCCTTGGTGTAGTAGTCCTCCTCCTGCTCCTCACCGGTCACGATGCGCCGGGCGCCGCGGTCGGGGGAACCGGGCGTCTCCACGGTGTACTCGTGGTAGTAGCCGGTGTTCTGGTCGGGCAGCAGGCCCTCGCGGTTCTCGAAGACCGTGCCGTCCTGCGGGTACGGGTAGGGGCCGCCCTGCTCGATGAGGTCGAGGGTGTGGTGCGCCTCGGCCGGCAGTGCGGACAGACAGACCTCGCCGACGGCGAGCGGTGCGACGGCGGCGGGGGCCGAGGCGGCCGGGGTGTGGGCGGCCGGGCCGTTCGCCTGGGCGAGCGCGGCGGGACCGCCGACGAGGAGGGTCAGGGACAGGGCACCGAGGGCGCTGACGCGCCCGATACGTGGGGGGATTCTCATGACTCCCATCGTGACGCGCGTAGATGGCATGTCAACGCCAAGTCATGGATTTTTCCCGGCCGTTCACCCACGTGGCCCCCACATGGCCCTCACGCGGGCCCCGCCTCACCCGCCCAGCTGCCGGTGACGCTCCGTGAGTTGCCGTAGGCCGTCGGCCGTCAGCGAGCCGTGCAGGCGCAGCCGGGCGATGCCGCCGTCGGGAAAGATCTCGAGGCGTACCTGGGTCACGGCCGGAGCGTGCGCCGGCAGGAAGCGGTGCACCGTATCGGGCTGGAGCCGGGTACGGGGCAGCAGTTCGCTCCATTCACCCTGCTCGCCGTCCCTGCCCAGGAGCGCCGCCCAGCCCGCCGCGTTGCCCTTCAGATACCCGGTGTCGATCTCGACGGCGCGGATCTCGGCCTGCCCGGTGAGGTAGTAGTGGATCCAATCGTGGCCCGTGTCGCGTCGGCGGCGGGTCTCCCAGCCGTCGTCCATCTGCCGCGAACGGCCGGGCTGGATGGTGTTGGTGGCCGGGGAGTAGAAGCGGTCGGAGGCGTCCCGGACGGCACCGCCGTTCTCCAGCGCCACCAGGTCGAAGGTGCCCAGCGTCGTCAACCAGGCCGGATCGGGGGCCACTTCGCCGTAGACGCGCAGCCGGGCGATGCCGCCGTCGGGGTGCTGGTTGACGCGGAGGTGAGTGAAACGGCGCTCCTCGCCGACCGCGAAGCCGTTGGCGGCGTGGCCGCCGATGACCGTCCTGGGCACGAGCGTCGTCCAGGTGACGTCGTCGGCGAGCAGTTCCTCCGGCGCTGGCGCACCGGCCACCGAGGCGGCCTCGACCGAGACGGCACGAGGGTAGTTGCCGCGGAAGTGGGCGGTGTCGACGACGATGCCGCGGATGACGCCGGGGGCGCCGAGCCGTACCAGCGCCCAGTCGTGGTCCTCCTCCGTCGGGTGCGGCGCCGCGGCGGAGGTGCCGCGCCGCCGCCGGGTCTCCCAGCCGTCCATGATCTTGCCCTTGTGGCCGAAGCGTTCGGGATCGAACTCGGCCGGCCCGGGCTTGAGCAGGTTCTCGCGGTCGGCGAAGAACTCGTCGTTCGCGGCGATGACGGCGGCGCCGAGGCTCCGGCCGGCCAGGTCCGCCAGCCCGGGGAGGTGGGTGAAGGGGAACTCGGTGGTGCGGTAGTCGGCGTAGGGATCGCCGCCCCCGTACGGGCTCGCGTCACCGGTGAACAAGTGCGTGCTGGTCACAGGGCTGGGCAGGGCTGTCACGCGTACGTCCTCTCGATCAGTCGTCCGGACCGCCGCAGCGGGCGCCCGTGATCGGCGATCTGCTCGCCGCGCAGCCAGGCGGCGCGCACGACGCCGTGCAGGGTGCGGCCCGCGTAGGCGGTGACCTGGTTGCGGTGGTGCAGCCGCGCCGGATCCACGGTGAAGGTCTCTTCGGGGGCCAGGACGGCGAAGTCCGCGTCCCGGCCGGGTGCGATGGCGCCCTTGCGGCCGGCCAGGCCCGCCAGCCGTGCCGGGGCGGCGGACATCCAGCGGGCGAGGTCCTCCAGGGTGTGTCCGCGCCGGCGGGCCTCGGTCCAGACGGCGGGCAGACCGAGCTGGAGGGAGGAGATGCCGCCCCAGGCCGTACCGAAGTCGCCGTCCTTCAACTCCGGCGTGCAGGGCGAGTGGTCGGAGACGACGCAGTCGATGGTGCCATCGGCAAGGCCCTGCCACAGCGCGTCCTGGTTCACCCGCTCGCGGATGGGCGGGCAGCACTTGAACTCCGTGGCACCGTCGGGGACTTCCTCGGCGGTGAGGGTGAGGAAGTGCGGGCAGGTCTCGACACTCAGCCGTACGCCCGCCCGCCGGGCCTCCGTGATCAGGGGCAGCGCGTCACCGGAGGAGAGGTGCAGCACGTGCACACGGACGTCGTGCTTCCGCGCCAGGGCGACGAGACGGGCGACGGCCTCGTTCTCGGCCGCGCGGGGGCGGGAGGCGAGGAAGCCGGCGTAGGCGCGCGCCCCCTGTTCCGGGGCGGCGGTGAGGTGTGCGGGGTCTTCGGCGTGCACGATCAGCAGCCCGCCGAAGCTCGCGATCTCGGCGGCCGCGGCGGCCAGTTGGTCCAGGTCCAGCTCGGGGAACTCCTCCACGCCCGAGGGCGACAGGAAGCATTTGAAGCCGAACACCCCGGCCTCGTACAGCGGCCGCAGCTCCCCCACGTTCCCCGGGATCGCGCCGCCCCAGAAGCCGGTGTCGACGTGGGCCTTGCCGCGCGCGACGTCCTGCTTGGTGCGCAGTGCGGCGACGTCGGTGGTGGGCGGCAGGGAGTTGAGCGGCATGTCCAGGAGGGTGGTGACACCTCCGGCGGCGGCGGCCCGGGTGGCGGTGAAGAAGCCCTCCCACTCGGTACGGCCGGGGTCGTTGACGTGCACGTGGGTGTCGACCAGGCCGGGAAGCAGCACGTCCTCGCCGGTGTCCACCAGCCGCGCGCCGCCCGGCACCTCGGCCTCGTAGGGCAGCACCGCCGCGATCCGGCCGTCCGCCACGGCCACGGAGGCGGCCCGCGTGCCCTCGGGCGTGACGACGCGCGTCGAGCGCAGCACGAGCTGTACGTCGGGCACCGGAGGCTCCCCTTCTTCAACATTCTGTTGATGGAAATCTTCATGGCGGACCCGGCCCGCGTCAAGACGCACCCTTCGTGGACTCCACGAAAAGAGAAGAGGATTCCATCATGCGAGATGCCGTGCTCGTCGCTGCCAGACCGTGCCACTGATCCGTGCGGGTAACATGCGCCTCACCCGCAGGAGAGGAACGCGACGTGCCGCCGTCCGCCGAGCAGACACCCGCCAGCGCCGACAGTGCTGCCGCCGCCCCCGCAGCTCCGGCGGCAACGGGAGGCGTCCAGTCACTCGAGCGCGCCTTCGATCTGCTGGAGCGGATGGCCGACGCGGGGGGCGAGGTCGGGCTGAGCGAGCTGTCCGGCAGCAGCGGACTGCCGCTGCCCACCATCCACCGGCTGATGCGCACCCTGGTCACCTGCGGCTACGTCCGCCAGCACCCCAACCGCCGGTACGCGCTGGGCCCGCGCCTGATCCGCCTCGGCGAGAGCTCCTCCCGGCTGCTGGGCACCTGGGCCCGCCCGTACCTGGCCAGGCTGGTCGAAGAGACCGGCGAGACGGCCAACATGGCGCTGCTGGACGGCGACGAGGTGGTCTACGTCGCGCAGGTGCCCTCGCGGCACTCGATGCGGATGTTCACAGAAGTCGGACGACGGGTCCTGCCGCACTCCACGGGCGTCGGCAAGGTGCTGCTCGCGCACGCCCCGGACGAGGAGGTCCGGGCGGTGCTCGCCCGTACGGGCATGCCCGCGGCCACCGACCGGACGATCACCACTCCGGAGGGCTTCCTCGCCGCACTCGCGCACGTCCGCGCGGTGGGATACGCGGTCGACGACAACGAGCAGGAGGTCGGGGTCCGCTGCATCGCCGTCTCGGTGCCCGACTCACCGACGGCCGCGGCCCTCTCCATCTCCGGACCCGCGGGCCGCGTCACGGAGGCGGCCACGGACAGGTTCGTCCCGCTGCTGCACGAGGTCGCCGAACAGCTCTCCAAGGCGCTGGCCAGCACGAGCACGGGTGGGTAGCGGAGCCGGAGGACGGGTCGGCGCCCGGCGCCCGCTAGTTGACGCGCTGGACGGGACGGGGCTCGCCGAAGAGCTCCACCGCATTTCGCAGATCAGCCAGCGCGGCACGCAATGCGCTCACCGAACCGACGGCCGCGGCTATCAGGAGCAGCGAGCGGCACAGTCCCGCTGCCGGGGGCGCGCCCGTGCCGACCAGGGCCGCGAGCGTGTCGAGTTCGTCCTCTGCGGTGCGCCGGTCTCGCAACTGGGCGGGGTAGTCGTCCAGTTCGGCCCGGAGCCGGGTCACGGCGGCTCGCAGCTCGGCGACGCGCGGGTCTTCGCGGCCGTCCACGTCGGGCACTTCGCACTGCCCCACAGTTTCACTTCGCACCACAGATCTCCCCCACAGAGATGTTTGCCGCTCGCCTTCGCGGAGCTGAACGCGGGCAGCTGACCACAGTAAACGCCACTCTCCGCACATCGCGCCACACGGAGGGCGAAATTCGGGGCGCGAACTAGCCGATCTCGCGCCGTCTTTCACGACCTGTGCGCATTCGTACGGTATGCAGGGAGCACGATGCGGAACACCGAGACACCCGGACAGCCGGCGCACCCGACGAGGCCCGTGGTCGCCGGGCTGCTGCTCGCCGCCGGCGGCGGGCGGCGGCTCGGCGGGCGCCCCAAAGCGCTGCTGCCGCTGCACGGACGGCCGTTGGTGGAGCACGCCGCGCGGGCGCTGCGCGCCGGCGGCTGCGCGAGCGTGCACGTGGTGCTGGGCGCGGCGGCCGAGGAGGTACGGGCGCTGGCCGACCTCTCCGGCTGCGTCGTGCTCGACAACCCCGACTGGCCCACGGGCATGGGTTCGTCGCTCCGGCTCGGCCTGGACTCCCTCACGGGCACGGGCACGGACGCCGCGCTGGTCTCGCTCGTCGACCAGCCGGGCATCGGCGCGACGGCGGTGAACCGGGTCCGCGCCCTCTGCCTCTCTCCCGCGTCCCTCGCCGCCGCGTCCTACGCCGGGCACCGCGGCCACCCCGTCCTGTTCGGCGCGGAGCACTGGGCGGGCGTCGCCGCGGCGGCGAGCGGCGACCAGGGGGCACGAGGCTATCTGCACGCGCGGGCGGCCGCGATCGAGCTGGTCGAGTGCGCGGACGTCGCCGACCCCGCGGACATCGACACCCCCGCCGACCTTCAGCGTCTGCACCGCCGCAGTCCCTGATCCGGCAGCGGCCGGCACTGGCACGCCGGGCCAGGGTGCGGCGACACCGGACGGGTGAGAGGTGTCTCGACATCAACAGACCCTTGATGTTCCACCATGAGGAAACTAGTCTCCACTGTTCAGAAGCGTTCGCGACCCACCACGGCGCCGGTGACCGCTTCCCGGAACCGCGCACAGCTCGCGGCACTCCGTGCCGCACCGCACGCGATCCGGCGGCCGTGAGACCGCCGTTGAAGGAGTGACCACCATGCCCACACCAGCGTCGTCCCCGCTGGACATCGTCGGCGCAGCGCCCGTGGAGCATCAGGAGGAGGTGCTGACCGAGGCCGCCCTCGACTTCCTGGTCGCCCTGCACCGCCGGTTCACGCCGCGCCGCGACGAACTGCTGGCCCAGCGCGCCGAGCGGCGGGCCGAGATCGCCCGCACCTCGACCCTGGACTTCCTCCCCACGACCGCGCACATGCGCGACGGCGACTGGCAGGTGGCCCCGTCGCCCGAATCGCTCAACGACCGCCGCGTGGAGATCACCGGTCCGACCGACCGCAAGATGACCATCAACGCGTTCAACTCCGGCGCCAAGGTGTGGCTCGCCGACTTCGAGGACGCCTCCGCCCCGACGTGGGAGAACGTCATCGGCGGCCAGCTCAATCTGATCGCCGCCTACGAGCGCCGCATCGACTTCACCGACGAGAAGTCCGGGAAGTCCTACCGGCTGAAGCCCGCGGAGGAACTGCCCACCGTCGTCGTGCGGCCGCGCGGCTGGCACCTGGACGAGCGCCACGTGCGGGTGGACGGCGAGCCGGTGCCCGGCGCCCTCGTCGACTTCGGCCTCTACTTCTTCCACAACGCGCGGCGCCTGACCGACCAGGGCAAGGGCCCGTACTTCTACCTGCCCAAGACCGAGTCGCACCACGAGGCCCGGCTGTGGAACGAGATCTTCGTCTTCGCCCAGGACCACTGCGGCATCCCGCAGGGCACCGTCCGGGCCACCGTCCTGATCGAGACGATCACCGCAGCGTACGAGATGGAGGAGATCCTCTACGAACTGCGCGACCACGCCTCCGGGCTGAACGCCGGCCGCTGGGACTACCTCTTCTCCCTCATCAAGAACTTCCGTGACGGCGGCGCCACGTTCGTACTCCCCGACCGCAACGCGATCACGATGACGGCGCCGTTCATGCGCGCGTACACCGAACTGCTGGTGCGCACCTGCCACAAGCGCGGTGCCCACGCGATCGGCGGCATGGCAGCCTTCATCCCCAACCGCCGCGACCCCGAGGCCAACGAGCAGGCGCTGACGAAGGTACGGGCCGACAAGGACCGGGAAGCCGCCGACGGCTTCGACGGCTCCTGGGTCGCCCACCCCGACCTGGTCCCGGTCGCGCGGGAGTCCTTCGACGCGGTCCTGGGCGACCGGCCGAACCAGAAGGACCGGCTGCGTGAGGACGTACACGTCACCGCCGCCGAACTGATCGCCGTCGACAACCTGGAGGCGAAGCCGACGTACGCGGGACTGCGCAACGCCGTCCAGGTCGGCACCCGCTACATCGAGGCGTGGCTGCGCGGTATGGGCGCGGTGGCCATCTTCGGCCTGATGGAGGACGCGGCCACCGCGGAGATCTCCCGCTCGCAGATCTGGCAGTGGGTCAACGCGGGCGTGGTCCTGACCGACACCCCGGAGGGCGAACAGCGCGTCACGCCGGACCTGGTGCGCCGCGTCGCGGCCGAGGACCTGGCGGGGCTCCGCGAGGAGCTGGGCGCGGAGGCCTTCGACGCCGGCGAGTGGCAGCGGGCCCACGACGTGCTGCTCCAGGTCGCCCTGGACGAGAAGTACGAGGAGTTCCTGACCGTGCCCGCCTACGACCTCCTGCGCTGACCCGGCTCCGCCGGCCGGCGGGCGATCCGGAGCGAGACTTGGCGAAACAGCGGCATGGCGGCAGGCGCTTCAGGACCACGCGCCGGTCGCTGTGTCCCAACTGTGGGTGGTGGCCTTGCCGGCGAGGAGAGGATCCGCGAAGGAGGTGACCTGCCGGATCACGTCGGTGAAAAGTTCGGGATAGCTCGTTGCAGCGGAACCCTGTCGACGGCGCCATGCGGCGTAGGCGGTCTGGCGGCGCTCCGCGAGATCCGTGATCGAGGTGCTGAGCGGTTTCAGAGTGATGCCCCGGTGTGCGGCGGTGGCAGCCAGCGCCGCGGTGAGCTCTCCACCGTCGAGGTTGTTGAGGGACAGAAGGCGGTAGAGGTCCGCGTAGTCACGATCACGGGTGTTCAGGTCACCCAGCGAGACAGCGGTGGAGAGCTTTTCGGCGATGACAGTGGCGAGTGGGTAGCCGAAGATCTCGAAGCTCTCGGCCGCGAGTTGCTGCGGGTAGTTGATGGTCCGGGGCCCGGGAGTGACGGGATCGCCGAAACTTACATCGAGTTGGAGCTTGAGCCGGGCGCGGGCGACCGACGCGGCCATGGTCAGGCGCAGACCGTGGTATTCACCCTCCTCCCGGATGGGTGCTGTCTTCAGCGTCGTGGGGTCGAATTCCACGCCGTCATCGACCTCGGTGGCGGCGATCACGCCGATTCTGCGGACGATCTCGCCATCATCTCCAGGGAACGAGCGGCCGAGAATGTCGATGTCACGGGTCATCCTGCGGGCACCGAACTGGGCGAGGAGCAGACCACCCTTGAGAACGAAGTGCTCCCGTCCGAGCGGCGACATCGCCAGGCGGTAGAGGAACCGCTCGAGTACGTACTCGACCATCACCTCGTCCGTCGAACGGCCGTTTCGGCGGGCCAGGTTGCGCAGGTCGTTGTAGACACGTCCGGCGGTCGTGTCGCGTGTGGGATTGGGCATCAGGCGAGTACCGCCTCAACGGCTGGACGAATGACGGACAGCGCATCCAATTCACGAGCGATGCGCTGGAGTTCACCGACTCCGCCGCGTCCGCTGCTGCGCAGGTAGCGGCCGAGCGCCGCCAGGGCGAGTGTTTCACCGAGGCGATGGCGGTGGCGCATGGCATCGACGACGCTGCGGGCGGCACTGTACACCGGGACCGTTTCTCCCGGCGCGGCTTGGAAGGGTTCGATACCGATGGGGAACGTCCTCGCTGCGTACTGGGCGATGACAACGGGCGGATAGGAGATCGCCGGGCGTCGGGAACCGCGGGGCACGGCAATGTGCACCGCTGCCGGGATGTCGTCGATCAGCTCATGCAAGGCCAGCGCGGACTCGCCGCAGACAACGGCGCGAGGGGCCCGCGTGCACACGGCCAGCAGGTCCGCGTGCGCGGTCTCCGGCGCGTCCGCGCGCCGGTAGACACCGCGGGAGAGTTCGTCGATCGTCCCTTCCCTGACCGAAGCCGCCAGGTCACGAGGGGAGAGCAAGGCCTGACGTGCCTGCGCTGCGGTGAACGTGGGGGGAAGCCCGGCCAGGCGCTGCTCCAGCCGAGAGTCATCCGTAGAAGGCATGTATCAAATGATACCCCTAAGGCCACTCGAGGGGATCGAATCGATACACCCCTTGACCATGAAGGCTCCGAACACATCAACCCTCCAGGTCAGAGGAGAGCAGTGCCCATGTCGCCCGTCTTTCGACCGTCGAACAAACCCGCGCAGCGTGGGCGAGGGGCTACACTGCGTCCTTGGCGCTGTCTGTGCGCCTGACCTCTTGACCGGGTACTCACGCTCCCTGGCACCGCAGAGGCGAAGGTGACCTTCTTGTCATCGCGGGCGTGCCGGCTTCCGGGTCGCTTCCCTGTCGGCCTTTCCCGGCGATGATGACGGGTCTGCGCGAGGGGCTCGCACCGTTCGCCTTCGGCCGGCCGGTTCCGTTCTTCCACGGCGTACGCAGGCTGTACGGATGCCTGGAGATCGAGTACACCGCGCCCGGCGCGACGCGACCGCTGTACGCACGGTTCCTCGACCGGGCCGGTGAACCGGAAGCGGCGGAGCTGTTCCGCGAGTCGGGACACGGATGGGAGCGGCTGGCCGCCCTCGCCCTGGAGACCGTATCGGGGCTGGGTGACTACACCGAGATCTGCGAGGAACGGATACGCCTGGTCATGTCACACGGCCCCGCCGCGGGAGCGGAGATCCGCGCTATGGGAGACCGGGCCGACGCGCTCGCCGCGGACTACGAGGCGCCGGAGGAGGGCAGCCGACGCGAGTTGTTCGACGAGATGGCCGGCATCGTGGACTCGTGCGCGAGGCTCGAACGCAACGCGGTCAGCCTCCTCATGGCGGAGTAGACGAAGAGCGATGAGTTGCGGTCGTCGCGGTGGTCCCCACGTCGCACACATTCCAGCAAGGCCGCCGCCGAGCGGCGGCCACGAAGGGACCGGCCGTGGATGACGACGAGACGCAGATCCGGACGCTGATCGAGCGATGGGCGAGGGCCGTGCACGAGGGTGACATGGACGGGGTCCTCGCCGATCACTCCGACGACATCGTGATGTTCGATGTGCCGCCACCCAACGACGGGGTACGGGGCATGGACCGCTACCGGGAGACGTGGCCGCCGTTCTTCACCTGGCAGCGACTGGGCGCCTCCTTCGAGATCGTCTCGATCGACGTCACGGCAGGAGACGATGTCGCCTTCGCGCACGCGTTGCTGCGCTGCGGAACTCAGGACGAGCTGCGAGCGGACCCCGGCAACCGCCTGCGCCTGACCTTCGGGCTGCGCAAGGAACGCGGACGCTGGGTGGTGGCGCACGAGCACCATTCGTTCCCACTCAAGGGCTGACGAGAAATCTCCCCCGGCATCGGGCGACGTACGGCCTGAGGCGCGGCGTGACGCTGGGGCTCGATACCGCGCCCGGCGCAGGCGGGGAGCGGCATCGCGCGAACGCGATTACGCTGGGCGGCCCGACCCGACTTCCCGTCAACTCCAGTCAGTTTCCCGCCCGTTCAGCACGATCTGCAGCTCGGAGGAGCGCGATGACTTCCCACAGCGGACCCAGGCCGGTGGAGACCGGCGAGGCGCACTCCGCGCGGGTGTACGACTACATCCTCGGTGGCAAGGACTACTACGACGTCGACAAGCAGGCCGGGGACGCAATGGTACGGGAGTGGCCGGCGCTGCCCGTCCACATGGCCGAGAACCGGGCCTTCATGCACCGCGCGGGCCGCTACCTGGCCCGGGAGAAGGGGGTGCGGCAGTTCCTGGACATCGGCACCGGCCTGCCCACCTCACCCAACCTGCACGAAGTCGTTCAGGGGGAAGCACCCGAAGCGCGGGTGGTCTACGTCGACAACGACCCCATCGTCCTCACCCACGCCCAGGCACTGCTGACGAGCAGTCCGGAGGGGAGGACCGCCTACATCGACGCCGACATGCGCGACCCGGACGCCATCCTGTCCGACCCGGCGGTCGAGGAGACCTTCGACCTGTCCCAGCCGGTGGGGCTGATGGTGATCGGAATTCTCCACTTCATCCACACCGCCGACGACGATCACGGCCTGGTCCGGCGCCTGCTGGACCCGCTCCCTTCCGGCAGCTACCTCGCCGCGACGATCGGCACGGCCGACTTCGCCCCGCGGGAAGTCGGCCGGGTGGCGGAGGAGTACGAACGCCGGGGAATGCCCATGCAGTTGCGCACCCGCGCCGAGGCGTCCGCCTTCTTCGACGGGATGGACCTGGTCGACCCCGGTGTCGTACAGGCCCACAAGTGGAATCGCCTGCCAGACGCCGACCCGGTGGATGACCGGGACGACGCGATGTACGGCGGACTCGCCCGTAAGCGGTGAGACAGTGCCCCGGGGCCGGGCCGGGCCCCGGGGCACTGTTCTCTTGGGCCAGGACTACTTCAGTCAGCCGGTCTGCTGCACGCGCACGTTGGTGATGGCCGCCTGACAGCTTGACGAGCCGTTGCCCCTGAAGGCGACGTTCGAGTCGGTTCCGCCCGCGGAGAACTGCATCTCGACCGACTTCCAGTGAGCCGATCCGTCCGCAGTGGCGGCACGGAGCGTCTGCTCCATATTCGCTCCCGTCGTCCTGTCGGTCACAGTGACCGAGAAGGACGTGTCCTGGTTCTTGCAGCGCTTCCAGGCGTCCGGGCTGTGCTCGAAGCTCAGCGTGTAGCTGCCGCCGTCCTCGGTGCGGATGTCCTGTTCGATCCCGCCGTCCGCCGAGTACTCCGCCCCCAGGTCCACCGCCTGGTAGCCCCTGGGGTGGGCGGCGAGCTTGGCGTTCAGCAGGTCGAATCCGCCCGGGTTGATTCCCTCCCAGCCCTTCATCTCACCCTGCACGCTGTCGCCGTCCCGTCGGCTCTTGGCCTTGTTCGGGAGCGTCGGGGCGTCGAACGTACCGTTCCTGATCAGGTTCCCCGCCATGGCGGAGCGCCCGTGCGCCGCTGCTGCGGCGACGGTTTCGGAGGCGGAGGAGCGTGCGCTGTCTGCCGTAGAGGTTCCGGCGCAGAGGGTGGCGGTGAGGGCGAGACCGCAGGAGACGGCGGCGAGGCGCCGGGTGAGTCGCATGGAGATCATGACGCACTTCCTAGTGCGCCCGGGACGCGACGGCCTGAAACGACACCCCCCGAGGCTGCCGCTTCAGCCGCCACGTCCCCCGAACGGCGGCCCCAATCCGATATTCCGCCGGCGGCCAACCGTTCGACGTGGCTGCTGTTCGGGGTCAGCGGGCCCGTTCCCCCGCGTCGACCTCGCGCTGCTGCGGGACCGCGCGGTCGCCCGGCGGCATCTCACCGCCCCGCCGGCCCACGTGGTTGAAGAGCAGGTTGAGCACGACCGCAGTGATGCAGCCGGTGGAGATGCCGGAGTCCAGGATGATCTTCGCGCTCTCCGGGAGCGTGTGGAAGAACTCGGGTGCGGCGACGGGGATGACACCGACCGCCAGGGAGACGGCCACGATCAGGACGTTGTTGTCCTTGTCCAGGTCCGCCTTGGCCAGGGTCCGGATGCCGCTGGCGGCGACCGAGCCGAAGAGCACCACGCCCGCGCCGCCCAGCACCGGTTGCGGCACCGTCGCGATCAGGGCGGCGGCGACCGGGCACAGCCCCATCAGAATCAGGATGCCGCCGCCGGCGGCGACCACGTAGCGGCTGCGGATCCTGGTCATCGCGACCAGACCGATGTTCTGGGCGAAGGCGGTGCACAGGAAGCCGTTGAAGAAGGGGCTGAGGAAAGAGCCGAGGGTGTCGGCCCGTAGCCCGGCGGCTATCGTCCGCTCGTCCGCGGGGCGGTCGACGATCTCCCCCAGCGCGAGCATGTCCGCGGTGGACTCGGTCATGGAGACGAGCATGACCACGCACATGGAGACGATGGCGGCGAGGGCGAACTGCGGTGCGCCGAAGTGGAACGGAGTCGGGAAGCCGATGACGTCGGCCTTGCCGAGGGCGCTGAAGTCCGTGAGCCCGGCCGGTATCGCGATGAGGGTGCCGACCACCAGCCCCAGCAGCACCGCGACCTGCTTGACGAAGCCGCCCGTGAAGCGGCGCAGCAGCAGTACGACGACGAGCGTGGCGCCCGCCATGGCGATGTTCTTCGTGTCGCCGTAGTGCGGGTTCTGCGGGTCGCCGCCCTGCGCCCAGTTGAAGGCGACCGGCATCAGCGAGACACCGATGAGGGTGATGACGGTGCCGGTGACGACGGGCGGGAAGAAACGCACCAGCTTGCTGAAGTACGGGGCGAGTACGAAGCCGAGCGCCGCCGCCACCATGCAGGCGCCGAAGATGACCGGCAGCGCGTTCTCGGGCCCTTCCGCCTTGTTGATCGCCAGCATCGGGGCGACGGAGGCGAAGGTGACTCCGTTGACGAAGGGCAGCCGAGCGCCGATCCGCCAGACGCCGAGAGTCTGCAGGAGGGTCGCTATGCCCGCCAGGAAGAGGCTGGCGCCGGTGAGAAAGGTGAGTTCGGTGACGGACAGCCCGACGGCCGCGCCGATCACCAAGGGCGGCGCCACCACGCCCGCGTACATCGCCGTGACGTGCTGCAGGCCGGTGGTGAGGAGCTTGAGCGGCGGCAGCGACTGGTCGACCGGGTGCTTCCCCTCCCCCGCAGGCCCGTCGGGCCCGCCTTCCGGCCCGTCCTCGCTGTCCGTCGGCTGCTTGCCTTGCGCGCTGAACCCGGGCGTATCGGCCACGGCGTCCTCCTGTCGAAGTCAGAGGTCACGGTCATGCTGCGGGTGCGGTGCCGTTGCGCCCGGTGGTGCCGGACCGTCCCGGGAGCGTGAAGGGTTGGGCCACGCCCCGGGAACGGCGGTGCTGCTCGATCTTGCCTGATCCGGCCGGGAGCCGTCCCTCCCGGCCGGAGTTCATGGGGTGGGTGTGCCGGTGAGGCGCCGGATCAACCGGATCAGCCCGCTTCCCCGGCGATACGGGCGAGGCGCCGCGCCTCATCCCGTGCGCCGCGCGCGATCAGCTCCTCGTCGGCCGTGACGAGACGACCGTCCTCCACCACCGTTCGCCCGTTGACCATGGAGAGGGTGACGGGCGGGGCGGAGCCGAGTACGAGCGCGGCGACCGGGTCGGCGATCGAGGAGTGCCCGATGCCGTCCACCCGCCACAGCACCAGGTCGGCGAGCTTGCCCGGCTCCAGTGAGCCGGTCTCCGCCTGCCTGCCGAGGACTTGGGCGCCGCCGTAGGTGCCCAGTCGCAGCGCCTGGCGCGCCGTGAGGGCCTTCTCCTTGTGAGCGCCGAGGCGGTTGATGAGCAGCGCGTTGCGCAGTTCGGTGTGCAGTTCACCGGACTCGTTGGAGGCGGTGCCGTCAACGCCGAGGCCGACCGGGACACCGGCGGTCAGCATGTCGGGGACCCGGGCGATGCCCGCGCCGAGCCGGGCGTTGGAGGACGGGCAGTGGGCGACGCCCGTACCCGTACGTCCGAAGGCGGTGAGGTCGGCGTCGCTCATGTGCACGCAGTGCGCCATCCACACGTCGTCGCCGAGCCAGCCCACCGACTCGAGATAGTCCGTCGGTCCCATCCCGAACTTCTCGTGACAGAACTTCTCCTCCTCCACCGTCTCCGAGCCGTGCGTGTGCAGCCGTACGCCCTTGCGCCGCGCCAACTCGCCTGCTTGTCGGAGCAGTTCGGTGGTGACCGAGAAGGGCGAGCAGGGAGCGACGCCGATCCGCAGCATCGAGTCGAAGCCCGGGTCGTGGTAGGTGTCGATGGCCGCTTCGGTGGCGGCGAGCGCCTCGTCCGTCGTCTCGACGGCGAAGTCCGGCGGCAGCCCGCCGTCCGACTCCCCCGAATCCATGGAGCCCCGGGTGGGGTTGAAGCGGACGCCCAGCTCGCGGGCGGCGCGGATCTCGGCGCCGAGCAGGTCTCCGGCCCCGCGCGGGAAGACGTAATGGTGGTCCACCGCGGTGGTGACGCCGCCGCGCACCATCATGCCGAGGGAGCCGCGGGCCGCGGCGTAGACCATGTCCTCGTCTATCCGGGCCCAGACGGGATAGAGGGCGACGAGCCAGTCGAAGAGGTTGGCGTTCTGGGCGAGGCCGCGGGTGAGCCACTGGTAGAAGTGGTGGTGGGTGTTGATGAGTCCGGGCGTGGCCAGGTGCCCGGTGCCGTCCACACGCCGCACGACGTCGCGCAGCCCGTCCGGGGCGGGGCCGGCGCCGACGGACTCGATCCGGTTCCCGGCGACGACGATGTGGCCGCTCGCGTGTTCGGTGCCGTCGGCGTCGACGGTCGCGACGGCACAGTTCTCGATGACGACGCGTTCGCGCTCTGTTCGGTCTGCCATGTGAGTCCTCGCTGCTGGGGCGCGCCCGGGTCGGGGTCAGAGGTTGGTCGTGTCGACCGGTATCAGGGCTTCGGCACCGTCCCGCAGCACGGTGGCCTCGATGAGGCCGTACGGGCGGTCGGCGGCGATGTAGACCGCGCCGTCGACGGCGTCGTTCTTGATGCCGAACGGGGTCAGATCCACCCGGAAATGGTGCTTGTTGGGCATGGAGAAGCGGATCTCCTCCAGCTCCGGGCGGTTTTCCAGCACGCGCGAACCCATCTGGTAGAGGGTCTGCTGGAGCGAGAGGGAGTAGGTCTCGGCGAAGGCCCGCAGCATGTGCGCCTTGGTTCCTTCGTAGGACTGCCGCCAGTCGGGCGCGGCAGCCTGCGCGTCGCCGGTCCAGGTGTGCCGCCACACGGCGGTCACGTCGGTGGCGAGGATGCGGTCGTAGTCCTCTTTGAGGGTCGTGTACTGGTCCTTGAGGTAGCCCCAGAACTCCGAGTCGGTGGAGTTGAGGACCGTCAGTCCCTTGAGTCCGCTGAGGACTTGGAGGCTGTCACCGTCATAGCTGATCTGCGCGGTGCGGGTCTCCTGTCCCGTACGGACGAAGGAGTGGCCGGTCCCGTCCTCCCCCAGGGAGGCCGCGATGCGCTCCCATGCGTACTCCTCGACGCGGATGCGGGCCGTGCTGATCGGCTCGGCACTGTCCACGAAGTGGCGGGCCAGCGCGATGCCGAACTGCTCGGGGGACTCGATGCCGTGCGCCTTGGCGAAGGCGAACACGGTGTTCTTGGTGGTGTCGGTGGGCAGGACGTGGGCGTTGGAGCCGGAGTAGTGGACCTCGTCGAGGTCGCCGCTGAGGGCGACCGAGACGTTGAGGTCCTTGATGTGGTGGGTGTCGCCGTCCCGGGTGATCTTGACGACGCGGTTCTCCGCCTTGCCGTACTGGTTCTGGCCGAGGATCGTGGGCATGTCGGGGTCAGCTCCCTCGGTAGACGGAATAGCCGTACGGATTGAGCAGCAGCGGCACGTGATAGTGCTCGCCGGGTGTCACCGCGAAGACCACGGTGACCTCGGGAAAGAAACTCGGGGCGTTCGCGTGCCGCGCCTCGGCCCGTTCGTCGGCCTTGCTCTGGAGATACGGCTCGACTTCGAAGGTGAGCCGCGCGTGCGTGGTGCCCTCCGGCAGCAGCGGCAGGTCCTTGCAGCGCCCGTCCGCGTCCGTACGCGACGCGCCGTGCACCGCCCATCCGTCGCTGCGGCCCGTACGTCCCGACACCTCGACGGCGACACCCCGGGCGGGGCTGCCGGCGCTGGTGTCCAGGATGTGTGTGGACACCGACGCCGTCGTGGTGGCGTGTGCGCTGCTCATTCTCGCTCGCCCTCTTTCTCCGTCAGACCGGTCTTTTCGGCCAGACGTGCCAGCCGGATGCGGTTGATCTTCGTCAGCTCGGTGCGGACGATCTCACCTTCCGCCGCCGGTGAGTTGTCGATGCGGTGGCGCGCCGCGTCGCGCAGCTGCTCGGCCGTCAGTCCGGTCGCGCAGATCAGGAAGACGTGCCCGAACTTCTCCTGGTAGGCCAGGTTGAGTTCGAGCATCTCCGCCTTGAGCCGCCCGTCGGCGTCGGCCATGCCGCGCTGTTCGCGGGCGGAGGCCGGGTCGCCGGGCCGGGGCCGCCCGATGGGCGGATGGCCCGCCATCGCCTCGGCCAGGTCCGCCGCGGTGAGCTCGGCCATGGCGGTGTCGCTCGCGGTGAAGAGGGCCGCGGTGTCGGCGTACGGGCGCCGGGCGAGCAGAGTGGCCGCCCAGGCGCGGGCGGCGCAGACCTCCTCGAGCGCGGCGCGGGCGTCGCTCTCGGCGGCCGAGTTGAGCCAGGTCAGACCTGGTGCTGCGGGGGACGCGGTCACGTAGGGGCCTCCGAAGCGTGGTGCTGTTCCGGGCTGGGAACAGCTAAGCCCCCGGGGCACACCACGTCAACACTTTGTTGAAAACGACTGGGACGTCCGTGCCGCCGAGACCGGCCGAGGTCATCGATTGCGGGCTCACGTCCGCCGGAACTCCGCGCGCCACCGGTAGGCGCCCGGCTGCTCCGGACGTGGCACCTGCTCTACTCGGATGGCGCGCAACCCACCGGCTGCGAACGACTCCACCTCCGACCGAGTGAGCGGCCACGGCGGGCCGTCCACGTCCTCGCCCTCCTCGCGGATCCCGGAGATCACCACCAGTACGCCGCCGGGCGCCACCATGCGCCCGACATGGACGATCGCGTCAGCGCGTACGGTCAACGGCATGGACTGCACGGTGATCGACTCCACCACGAGGTCGAACGCGCCGGCCCACTCGGCGGGCGGGTCCAGCAGATCGGCCACCACGTAGTCCACCGCGGACCCGGGGAAACGAGCCCGCGCACCACGGACGGCTGTCTCGGAAATGTCGAAGGCGATGGTGCGGAAGCCGAGCCCCCCGACGTATTCCGCATCCCGCCCGAGTCCGCAGCCGACCACCAGCGCCTGCTTGCCGCCCGCCCCGTCGAGCTCACGCAGGCCGGCCCACTCGACGAGCAGCGGGTTCGGCTCGTCGCGGTCCCACGGCACGATCGCGTCACCGGCCGCGGCCTCCGCGTAGAGCCGCTCGAACCACCCGGTCGGATCGTCCCGCGAGAGCGCCTCGGCGGCCAGCCGGCTCGCATCCGCGTCGTCAGGATCGTCGGTCATGTGGCCAGCCTGGCACGCGGACCGCGTGTCGGGGAGGGCCACTGGATGTCCGCCCGCGCTCCGGCCTCCCCCGTGGGCCGAAGGCGGGCGGACGTTGTGCTGTCAGCAGCCGTTGAGGACCGAGGACAGGGAGCTCTTTTCCGCGGAGTCGACCGTGAGTCCGTAATGGTGCTTCACCTGGACCCATGCGCGGGCGTAGGTGCAGCGGTAGGCGGTGCGAGAGGGCCACCAGGTGCCGGGGTCCTGGTCTCCCTTGGACTGGTTCACGTTGTCGGTGACCGCCAGGAGTTGGGGCCGGGTGAGGTCGTTGGCGAAGCCCTGCCGCGTGGAGGTGGACCAGCCGTAGGCGCCCGAGTCCCACGCTTCCGCCAGGGGCACGAGGTGGTCGATGTCGACGTCGGAGGCCGCGCTCCACGTGGCCCCGTCATAGGGCGAGTACCAACTGCCGCTGGTGGCGGCGCATGCCGAGTCGGTGACCACGCCGGTGCCGTCACGCTTGAGGACGGTTTCCCGGGTGTTGCAGGTGCCGCTGATGGTGATCCAGTGCGGGAACAGGTCGCGGTCGTAACCGGTGCGGGAGTGCTCGGTCGTGGCCGGCATGGAGGAGAGGTAGGAGCGGGCCGTAGAGGCGGCGATGGGGGTGGGCAGAGCCGCATGGGCCGGGGTGCTGCCCAGGACGGTGACCGCTGTGGTGCCGATGGCTATCAGGGTGGCGAGTATGCCGCGGCGTATGTGGCTGCTCATGCGTGTTGGCTCCCAAGGTGGGGTTATGGGACGAGCGGTGTGATTATCGTGATAGTCAGCTGTCTATGCGGATAGACCTCGCACGGTGAAATTCCTGTGACAACCCGTCAACACGCGGGCGGCGCCTGGTCGGTGCGCGTGCGTGCGAGGAGGGATCGGACCCCGCCGATCAGGAGCGTCACTCGCGGCCACACCGGAGCGACACGGTCACGGCGTCCACGGCCAAGCCCGCAACCAGCCGGCCAGGCACATCCCTTCAGGTCGGCAAGGTCCCGCTTGAGAATCAGCCGCCGGAGTTGCGCCCTGGAGGAATCCGCCGTTGTCATTCAGGGCATGAACACGCCAACACTTGAGCTCTGTCCCCCACCAGGAGGCTGATGTGTTGGTCCGTAATGTCGCCCGAGCGGCCCTCGTCGGGACGCTGACGGCTCTCGCTCTGCTGAGCGGCCAGGCAGTGGCCGCCCCGGCGGAATCACCGCAGAAGACTGCCGCGCCGACAGTCCTCACCTACGACGCCGGCCAGTCCGCCGAGTTCGCCGAGGCGGTGGACAGCGGCGTGCAGGTCTGGAACGAGAGCGTCGCCGGCGTCCGCCTCGAACCGGCCGGGGCCGGTGAGCAGGCCAATGTGCGCATCGTCGCCGACAACGGCTGGCCGCGCGCCGTCACCACCAGCCTCGGCAACGGCACCGTCTACATGGGCCGTCAAGCGGTGCAGCAGGGCTACCACACCACCCGCATCGCGGCCCACGAGCTGGGACACATACTCGGTCTGCCCGACATCAAGCCGGGCCCGTGCTCGAGCCTGATGTCCGGATCCACCGCCGGAACCTCCTGCACCAATCCCAACCCCGATGCTTCGGAGAAGGCCGAGGTCGAGGAGAACTTCGCTGAAGGCTTCGCGGGCGCGGCCGACCGTGAGCGGAGCCTGGTCTTCCAGGACTGATCAGCCGAGCGGCATCTCCCGAAGGCTGCGGTGGCCCGTCTGCCGCTTCCGGTACTCAAGCAGCCCGCTCCGGTCTTCGGGAGACAGCTCGAGCGCCGCGGCCAACCGTGGGGCCGTAGCCGGACCTCACTTGTCCGCGCACTGCTCCGTCTCGCGGTTGAGGTAGTTGTACACCGTGAACCGGGAAACGCCGAGGGCGCCGGCGACCGTCTCCACGCCGTGGCGCACGGAGAAGGCGCCGCGCGTCTCCAGGACGCGCACCACCGACTGCTTCGTCTTGCGGTCCAGTTCGGACAGCGGCATCCCGTGCCGGCGTTCCAGCTCGGCGAGGATGTGGTCGAGGGACTCGGACAGGTGGGGCAGCCGTACGGCCACCACGTCCTCGCCCTCCCAGGCGAGGACGACGTCGTCGCCCTTCGCCTCCTCGGGTCCCACCATCTCGCCGCCCATGGCGTCCACCAGCGGCTGCACCGCAGCGATGAAGGGGTGCTCCTCGGCCCCGGTCACGCGTCGTCCTCGTCGGCGATGACGTTGAGCTGAAGCGAGACGCGGGTGGCGCCGGCGCCGAGGGACTCGCGCAGCACTGCGTTCACCGCCGCGAGTACGTCGTCGGCCGCGCCCTCGGCCGTGTTGCCGAACGGGCCCACGTCGACGGAGTCCAACTGCGCCGTGCGCACCACGTCGCGGGCCACCAGCGCATGCGGCGGAGCCTCGTCCAGGTCGAAGGGCTCGGTCGTGAACTCCACTCGCAATCGCACAGCGCCAACCTACGCGACTCGCGCCGAAGCGCGCCGCGCCCCCTTGACACGTTTCGCCCTGCGAGAGCATTCTTCCATGAAGCAGAAAGCAACTTCCATAATACGGAACTATCCAAGGGAGGACGATCACAGTGGCCCAGCACCGCTACACCGTCAACCTGTCGATCCTCTTCACCGAACTGCCGCTCCTGGAGCGCCCGGCCGCCGCTGCCGCCGCCGGGTTCACCGCTGTCGAGCTGTGGTGGCCCTGGGTGGACGAACCCGCACCGGAGCGGTCCGAGCTGGACGCGCTGCGCCGGGCGCTGACCGATGCGGGCACCCGGCTGACCGGCCTGAACTTCTACGCCGGGCAGCTGCCGGGGCCGGACCGCGGCGCGCTGTCGGTCCCGGGCCAGGAGTCCGAGAAGTTCCGGCGCAACGTGGAGGTGGCCGCCGGCTTCGCGGAGTCGATGGGCTGCACCGCCCTCAATGCCCTGTACGGCAACCGCGTCGAGGGCGTCACCGAGGCCGAGCAGGACCGACTTGCCCTGGAGAACCTGACGTCGGCAGCCCATGCCGCCGACCGCGTCGGCGCCGTACTGCTCATCGAGGCGCTCAACGCACCCGAGTCACCGCACTACCCCCTCGTGAGCGCGCCCAGCGCGGTCGACGTCGTCGACAAGGTCAACGCGGCGACGGGGCTGGGCAACGCGAAGTTCCTGATGGACCTCTACCACCTGGCGATGAACGGCGAAGACCTGCGCCGCGTCATCGACGCCTACGCCGAGCGGACCGGGCACGTGCAGATCGCGGACTGCCCCGGCCGTGGCGCCCCCGGCACCGGCGAACTGGACTTCGCCGAGCTGCTCGACCGGCTGAGCGACGCCGGCTACGACGGCTGGGTCGGCCTGGAGTACAAGCCGGGCGACGTACCGAGCGCCGACTCCTTCGGCTGGCTGCCACGCGAGCTGCGCGCCGCCCCATAGGCCATGACTCCGGTGAATGAGCCCCCGTACGCGACGACTTCGAAAGGCAACGACGCATGAGCTACACACCCGGGAACACCAAGGTCGGCTTCATAGGACTCGGCATCATGGGCGCCCCCATGACGCGCAACCTCGTCGAGGCCGGCTACGACGTGACCGCATTCGACCGCGACCCGGCGCCCGTCGAGGCG
>NZ_JBOHCV010000737.1:0-3470 GCF_050698815.1 Streptomyces sp. | reverse complement strand
ACCAAGCTCGCCTTCCATGTGGCCACCCCGGCGCTGCTGTTCGAAACCATGGCCAAAGCCGATCTCACCGTGCTCGTCTCCGGTCCGCTGCTCATCACGGCGCTCAGCACGTTCGCCATGGCGGCCGTTTACGCAGGGGTCGCACTCGTCAGGCGATGGTCGCCGGGTGACAGCACCGTCGGCGCCCTGTGCGCAAGCTACGTGAACGCGGGCAACCTCGGCATCCCCATCGCCGCCTACGTTCTGGGAGACGCGTCGCTGGTCGCCCCCGTGATCCTCTTCCAGCAGCTGGTGGTCTCACCGGTCGGACTGACCGCGCTGGAGGTGTTCTCCGCACGGACCGGGCGACGCAGGGGACCCCTGCACCGGCTGACAACCCCGTTCCGCAACCCGGTGGTGATCGGTTCGCTGTCCGGCGTCGCCGTGGCGGCCACCGGACGGACCCTCCCTGACTCCGTGCTCGAACCGTTCCACCTGGTGGGCGCGATGTCGGTGCCCGCCGTGCTGCTCGCCTTCGGCATGTCCCTGCGCGGCAGCGCAGTGCTCTCGCGTGACCACGACCGGTTCCCGGTCGTGCTGGCCGTGGCATGCAAGTCGGTGGGGCAGCCGCTGGTGGCGTGGGCGATCGGGGCGGGTGTGTTCCAGCTGCCGAGGGCCGCCCTGTTCGCGGTGGTGGTGACCTCGGCACTCCCCTCGGCGCAGAACCTGTTCACCTACGCCGCCCGCTACGAGGTGGGCACACGCCTGGCCCGGGAGTCCATCCTGCTGTCCACGCTGGCGGCAGCGCCCGTACTGGTCCTGATCGCCGCCGTCCTCGGCTGACGCCTGAGCCGGCGGCCGCTCGGGTATCAGGCCACGTTGACTCTCCCCCTGACTTCGTCGGGGGGACCCCCGAGGTCAGGCCACGTTCACTCTCTGTCCGGGCGGGGCCGCCTCCAGCCAGGCGAGGAAGCCGGTGAGGGCGTCCTCGCTCAAGGCGAGCTCGACGCGGGTGCCGCCCAGTGAGCAGGCGAGGACGACGGCGTCGGAGAGCAGGGCCAGCTCTTCCTCGCCCTCGGGCAGCCGGCGCTGGAGCACCTCGATGCCGTCGCGCTGCAGGAAGCGGCGGGGGCGCGGCGCGTAGGAGAAGACCCGGAACCACTCGATCTGGTCACCGTTGTAGCGTGCGATGCCGTACGCCCAGCCCTTGCCGTTGGCGTGGTCGGGTACGGCGGCCGGGTTCTCGCCCGACGCCGGAGGCGACTCCGCCGACCCCGGCGAATCCGCCGTCGGCGCGGGGGCCGGGACCGGCGCGTTCCAGCGCAGGTTGCAGTCGAAGGTGCCGCCGGAGCGCTGGATCAGCCGGCGCCGTACCCCGAAGGCGAACAGGCCCGCCAGCGCCAGCAGCAGGGCCGCACCGCACAAGGAGAGAGCGAGGACCATGTTCACCGACCTCCTCGCTGTCTCTCGATGGGTTCAGCCGCGGGCCGTTCCGTAGCGTTCCGGAACAGCCCGCGGCTGCGTGTCGTACCCGTCGTACCCGGCTTTCCGCCCGGTTTCGGCCGCCTCAGCGGACCGCCACCGCTCGCATCCGGACCTCGGCGCGCCGTTCGGCGGCGGCGTCGGTGTCCGACTTTGCCCGGTCCAGCGCCCGCTCGGCGCGCTCGACGTCGATCTCGTCGGCAAGCTCCGCGATCTCCGCGAGCAGCGACAGCTTGTCATCCGCGAAGGAGATGAAGCCCCCGTGCACCGCGGCGACGACGGTGCCCTCGCCGCTCTCGCCGGTCGTACGGATCGTGACCGACCCCGCCTCCAGCACGCCGAGCAGCGGCTGGTGGCCGGGCATGACGCCGATGTCGCCCGAGGTGGTGCGCGCGACGACCAGGCTGGCCTCGCCCGACCAGACCTTGCGGTCCGCGGCGACCAACTCGACGTGCAGCTCAGCCACTGTGGCTCCTTCGTTGATGTGAAAAGGATAAGGGGTGCGAGGCGGGGACGGGCCCAAGGGTCGGGTCCGTCCCCGCCGACCGGCCCTCCGGCCGGCCGACCCCGGCGTCAGGAGACGCCGAGGTCCTTCGCGTTGGCCTTCAGGTCCTCCAGACCACCGCACAGGAAGAACGCCTGCTCGGGGAAGTGGTCGTAGTCGCCGTCGGCGATCGCGTTGAACGCGGCGATCGACTCGTCCAGCGGTACGTCCGATCCGTCCATGCCGGTGAACTGCTTCGCCGCGTGGGTGTTCTGCGACAGGAAGCGCTCGATCCGCCGGGCGCGGCTGACGGTGAGCTTGTCCTCCTCGCTCAGCTCGTCGATGCCGAGGATGGAGATGATGTCCTGGAGGTCCTTGTACTTCTGCAGGATCCCCTTGACGCGCTGGGCGCAGTCGTAGTGGTCCTGCGTGATGTAGCGCGGGTCCAGGATGCGGGACGTCGAGTCCAGCGGGTCGACCGCCGGGTAGATGCCCTTCTCCGAGATCGGCCGGGACAGCGTGGTGGTCGCGTCCAGGTGGGCGAACACGTTCGCCGGGGCCGGGTCGGTGAGGTCGTCCGCGGGCACGTAGATCGCCTGCATCGAGGTGATCGAGTTGCCGCGGGTGGAGGTGATGCGCTCCTGGAGCACACCCATCTCGTCCGCCAGGTTCGGCTGGTAGCCCACCGCGGAGGGCATCCGGCCGAGCAGCGTGGAGACCTCGGAACCGGCCTGGGTGAAGCGGAAGATGTTGTCCACGAAGAACAGCACGTCCTGCTTCTGCACATCGCGGAAGTACTCCGCCATGGTCAGACCGGCGAGCGCGACCCGGAGCCGGGTGCCCGGCGGCTCGTCCATCTGCCCGAAGACCAGCGCGGTCTGCGGGAGGACGCCGGACTCGGCCATTTCGGCGATGAGGTCGTTGCCCTCACGCGTACGCTCGCCGACACCCGCGAAGACGGAAACGCCCTCGTGCAGCTTGGCCACACGCATGATCATTTCCTGGATGAGGACGGTCTTGCCGACGCCGGCGCCGCCGAACAGGCCGATCTTGCCGCCCTTGACGTACGGGGTCAGCAGGTCGACGACCTTCAGGCCGGTCTCGAACATCTCGGTCTTCGACTCGAGCTGGTCGAAGGCCGGGGCCTTGCGGTGGATCGGCCAGCGCTCGGTGACCTCGGACTCGGCCTCCGGCTCGTTGAGGATCCTGCCCAGGGTGTTGAACACCCGGCCCTTGGTCACGTCGCCGACGGGCACGGTGAGACCGACGCCCGTGTCGGTGACCTCGGCCTGACGGATCAGACCGTCGGTCGGCTCCATGGCGATGGCGCGCACCACACCCTCGCCGAGGTGCTGTGCCACCTCCAGGGTGAGCGTCTTCTTCTTGCCGGCCTCGGCCGGGTCGGCGATCTCGACAGTCAGGGCGTTGTAGATGTCCGGCATCGTGTCGACGGGGAACTCCACGTCGACGACCGGGCCGATGACACGTGCGACGCGGCCCGCCGCCGTCGTGGCCTTCTCAAGAG
>NZ_JBOHCV010000736.1:0-9395 GCF_050698815.1 Streptomyces sp. | reverse complement strand
CGCCGAACTGGCCTCCATCAAGTCGATCCTGCGCGGACAGCAGCGGCAGACCGTGTACAAGGACACCCGCAAGCTCGCGAAACAGGCCGTACAGATGGGTGACGCGGTGCTCACGGGAAAGAAGCCGCAGGTCAACGACACCAAGACCTACGACAACGGCAAGAAGGTCGTCCCCGCCTACCTGCTCAAGCCGGTGAGCATCGACAAGTCCAGCACCCAACGCCTGGTCGACGACGGCTACTACACGGCGGGACAGCTCAAGTGACGGCCGCGGCGGAGCCGTCCACGGACGGACAGGCCGGGCAGTTCGTGCTGGAGATGCGCGGAATCACCAAGACATTCCCCGGTGTCACCGCGCTCTCGGACGTCAATCTCACCGTGCGGGCCGGCGAGATCCACGCGATCTGCGGCGAGAACGGCGCCGGCAAGTCCACGCTGATGAAGGTGCTCAGCGGCGTGCACCCGCACGGGAGTTACCAGGGTGAGATCCTCTTCGCTGGCGAGCCCTGCGCGTTCAAGGACATCCGCGCCAGCGAGCAGCGCGGCATCGTCATCATCCACCAGGAACTCGCGCTGATCCCCTATCTCTCCCTCGCCGAGAACATCTTCCTCGGCAACGAGCACGCCACCCGCGGCGTCATCAGCTGGGGTGACACACTCCGGCACGCCGACGTGCTGCTCAAGCGGGTCGGGCTGCCGGACAAGCCGCAGACCCGGGTCGCGGACATCGGCGTCGGCAAGCAGCAGTTGGTGGAGATCGCCAAGGCGCTGTCCAAGGAGGTGAAGCTGCTCATCCTGGACGAGCCGACCGCCGCGCTCAACGACGCGGACAGCCACAAGCTGCTCGGCCTGGTCCGGGAGCTGCGCGCACAGGGCATCGCCTGCATCGTCATCTCCCACAAGCTGAACGAGATCCGCCATGTCGCGGACCGCGTCACCATCCTGCGCGACGGCCGCACCATCGAGACGCTCACGGTGCGCGAGCGCCAAGAGGACTCTTCCGGGTCCCGGCCTGAGGTCTCCGAGGACCGCCTCATCCGGGGCATGGTCGGCCGCGACCTGGACCAGCGCTTCCCGCCCCGCACCCCGTACAAGGGCGCGGCCGGGCCGGGGGCCGGCACCGCCCGCCCCGCCCTGGCGGTCTCCGGCTGGACGGTGCGGCACCCGATCGACCATCAGCGCAAGGTCGTCGACAACGTGTCGCTGGAGGTGCGGCGCGGCGAGATCGTCGGCATCGCCGGCCTGATGGGCGCCGGCCGCACCGAGCTGGCGATGAGCGTCTTCGGGCGTTCGTACGGGCAGTACGCGGGCGGCACCGTGGCCGTGGACGGCCGCGAAGTCCTCACCCGTACCGTCCCCGAGGCCATCGCGCACGGCATCGCCTACGTCACCGAGGACCGCAAGACCTACGGGCTGAACCTCATCGACGACATCAACCGCAACATCTCGCTCGCCTCGCTCAGCGGGCTCTCCCGGCGCGGCGTCGTCGACGACCACGAGGAGCGGCGGGTCGCGGAGCGCTACCGGCGCTCGATGAACATCAAGGCACCCACCGTGCACGAGCAGGTGCAGCGGCTCAGCGGCGGCAACCAGCAGAAGGTCGTACTCAGCAAGTGGATACACGCCGACCCCGAGGTGCTGATCCTCGACGAGCCGACGCGCGGGATCGACATCGGCGCGAAGTACGAGATCTACACCGTCATCGACCAACTCGCCGCCGACGGCAAGGCGGTCCTCTTCATCTCCTCCGAACTGCCCGAGCTGCTGGGGATGTGCGACCGCATCTACACGATGGCGGCCGGCCGGCTCACCGGCGAGACAGCCCGTCAGGACGCGACCCAGGAAGTCCTGATGCGGCACATGACCAAGTCCCTGGACACCAGCGGCACGAGTGACAAGAGCTGAGGGCCGACCATGACGACATCGACCGACACCCGTCCCCCGTCGGGCGGCCAGCCGGAACCGCCCGACCGCTCCGGCACCCGCGGCGCCTCCGCTGGGTCGCTGCTGCTCGGCACGATCCGCGACAACATGCGCCAGTACGGCATGCTCGTCGCCCTCGCGCTCATCGTCGTGCTGTTCCAGATATGGACGGACGGCTCGCTGCTGCTGCCGAACAACGTCTCCAACATCGTCCAGCAGAACAGCTACATCCTGATCCTGGCCATGGGCATGATGATCGTCATCATCGCCGGCCATATCGATCTGTCGGTCGGTTCGCTGGCCGCCTTCGTGGGCGCCGCCGCCGCGGTGATGATGGTCAAGCACGACATGCCATGGGTGCTGGCGCTGGTGCTGTCGCTGCTGATCGGCGCGGCCGCCGGGGCCTGGCAGGGCTTCTGGATCGCCTATGTCGGCATCCCGTCGTTCATCGTGACGCTGGCGGGGATGCTGCTCTTCCGCGGCGGTACGCAGATCCTGCTGGAGGGCCAGTCGATCGCTCCCTTCCCCAAGGGCTTCCAGGAGATCGCGCAGGGCTTCATCCCGGAACTGGGCCCCTACACCCAGTATCACAACCCCACCCTCCTCATCGGGCTCGTCGTGATCGCCTTCGTGCTCTTCCAGGAGTGGCGGGACCGGCGGCGGCAGTTGGCCTACGAGCTGGAGGTGCTGCCGTTCAACCTCTGGATGCTCAAGTGCCTGGCGATCGTGGCCGCCGTCGTCGCCTTCACCCTGACGCTGGCCAGCTATCACGGTGTGCCGGTGGTGCTGCTCATCATGTGCGTGCTGCTCATCGGACTCGGCTTCGTGATGCGCAACGCCGTCATCGGCCGCCATGTGTACGCGCTGGGCGGCAACAAGGCGGCGGCCAAGCTGTCCGGCGTGAAGGACAGGCGGGTCACTTTCCTGGTGTTCGTGAATATGGGCGTGCTGGCGGCGCTCGCGGGATGTGTGTACGCGGCCCGGCTGAACGCGGGCACACCGCAGGCCGGTATCAACTTCGAACTGGAGGCCATCGCCGCGGCGTTCATCGGCGGTGCCTCGATGAGCGGTGGTGTGGGGACGGTACTGGGCGCGGTGATCGGTGGGCTGGTGCTCGGCGTGCTCAACAACGGCATGTCCCTGGTCGGCATCGGCACCGACTATCAGCAGGTCATCAAGGGCCTGGTGCTGCTGGCCGCCGTCGGCTTCGACGTCTGGAACAAGCGGCGCGTGGGGTCCTGACGCCGGTGCGCGCCGCCGCGCGGAGCACGCGCGGCGGCGCTGGACGTCAGGTGACTGGGCGTCACACGACGTCGAGGCCGACCTCGATGTTGCCGCGGGTGGCGTTGGAGTACGGGCAGACCTGGTGTGCCTTCTCCAGCAGGTCCTTGGCCGTGGCCTCGTCCACGTTCGGTATGTGCGCCTCGAGGGCGACCTTGAGGCCGAAGCCGCCTTCCCCGTTGGCGCCGACGCTGACCCTGGCGGTCACCGTCGAGCCGGATATGTCGGCCTTCTCCTTGCGTGCCACGACGCCGAGCGCGCTCTGGAAGCAGGCGCTGTAGCCGGCGGCGAAGAGCTGCTCCGGATTGGTGCCGGCACCGCTGCCGCCCAGTTCCTTGGGCGGGTTGACCACGAAGTCGAGCTGACCGTCGTCGCTGGCGACCCGGCCGTCACGGCCGTTCTCAGCGGTGGCGACGGCGGTGTACTTGACGTCGATGGACTGGATGGACATGAATACTCCCGTTTTCAGTGAGTTGACGACCGGGTCGCTGGGCGAGCCGCAGGTCAGTCGCCGAGGCTGACGATCATTTTTCCGGTGTTCTCGCCCTTGAGCATGCCGAGGAAGGCGTCCACGGTGTTCCCCACGCCCTCGACGACCGTTTCGCGGTACCGCAGTTCGCCCGAGCGGATCCAGGCCGAGACCTCTTCGAAGAACTGCGGCATCAGGTCCGCGTGGTCGAGCACGAGCATGCCCTGGAGACGCAACTGCTTGCCGATGAGCATCGCGAGGTTGCGCGGCGCGGCGGGCGGCTCCGTCGCGTTGTACTGCGAGATCATGCCGCAAATGGTGGCGCGCCCATGCACGTTGAGCACGTTGATGGCCGCTTCCAGATGGTCACCGCCGACGTTGTCGAAGTAGACGTCGATGCCGTCGGGCGCGGCCTCCTTCAACTGGCCGGTGAGGGAACCCGACTTGTAGTTGAAGGCGGCGTCGAAGCCGTACTCCTCGGTGAGCACGCGGACCTTCTCGTCCGAGCCGGCGCTGCCGATGACCCGGGAGGCGCCCTTGAGCCTGGCGATCTGTCCTACCTCGCTGCCCACCGCACCGGCGGCGCCGGAGACGAAGACGGCGTCACCCTCCTTGAAGGACGCGACCTCCAGCAGCCCCGCGTACGCGGTCAGGCCCGGCATGCCGAGCACCCCGAGGTAGGTGGTCAGCGGCGCCATCTCGGCCGAGACCTTGGTGGCGTGCCGCGCCCGCAGCGTCGCGTACTCCCGCCAGCCGAGGTCGTGCAGCACGTGGTCGCCGGGCACGAAGCCCTCCGCCTTCGAGGCGATGACGACGCCGACGGCCCCGCCGCCCATCGGCTCGTCGAGCTGGAAGGGCGGGACGTAGGACTTGACGTCGTTCATCCTCCCGCGCATGTACGGGTCGACGGAGAGATGAAGGTTCCGCACCAGGATCTGCCCGTCGTCGGGCGCGGCGACGGGGCGCTCGCGCAACGCGAAGTCCCCCGGGGTCGGCCAGCCCTGAGGCCGGGCGATCAGGTGCCATTCGCGGCCGGTCGCGGGGAGAGTGTCGGGCGAGCTCATGATGGGGCGCCTCTCGGGTCGAACGTGTCAGGGCGAAATGCTTCAGATGCTGAAACAACCATGCGCCTTGATGTTTCATGTTGTCAAGCAACGCGCTAGACTGCCCCCATGCCCACCCGCTCTTCCGCCGGTACCCGAAAAGCCGGCCCCGACTCCGCCGGCCCCGGTCCCGACCCCGACCCCGTCACCCGCGAGGTGGTCGACCTGATCGGCACGGTGGTCGCGCGCTACCACGCGGAGTACGAGCTGGCCGCCGCCCACCACTCGCTCACCGGCGCCCAGGCCCGTGTCCTCGCGCTGCTGGCCCACGAGCCGACGCCGATGCGCCAGGTGGCGCGCCAGCTGAAGTGCGAGCCCTCGAACGTCACGGGCATAGTGGACCGCCTCGAGTCCCGCGGCCTGGTCGAGCGGCGCCCCGATCCGGCGGACCGTCGCGTGAAGCTGGCCGCGGCCACCGGCGAGGGCCATGCCACCGCCGACCGGCTCCGCTCCTCGCTCGACTTCGCCCGCGAGCCGCTCGCGGGCCTGACCCCGGCCGAACGGACCCTGCTGCGCGACCTGTTGCAGCGCATGCTGGGCGAGGAAGTACCCGGCGACTGCTGACCGACTGTCAGCCCGCGAACGCCGGCTGCGGCAGTCCCTGCCCCGCACCGGGCAGCACGAGCACCGCACCGGCCAGGGGGCTGGCGGCTGGGTCGGCGCCGACGCCGGCCGTCGTCACGTACAGATCCCGCAGGTCCGCGCCGCCGAAGGCGCAGGCGGTCGGGCGATGGACGGGCAGCCGCACCGTACGGTCCAGCGTGCCCTGCGGGGTGTAGCGGCGGAGGGCACCGCCGTCCCAGAGTGCGACCCAGACGCAGCCGTCGGCGTCGACCGTCAGCCCGTCGGGATAGCCCGCGCCCTGCTCGATCTCGGCCAGCGGGCGGCGCCCCGATACGTGTGGGGCGTCCCCGTCGCCCGCCGTACCCACGTCGAAGACGTCGATCCGACGGGTGGGAGTGTCGTTGTAGTACATCAGCCGGCCGTCCGGACTCCAGCCCGTGCCGTTGCTGACCGTGACCTCCGGCAGCACCGTCACCGCCGATCCGTCCCCGTTCACGCGCTTGAGGTCGCCACCGCCCGTGCGCTCGTCATACGGCATGGTGCCGGCCCACAGCGCGCCGTCCGGGGCGATCGCGGCGTCATTGCCCCGCCGCCCCGGCACCACCTCGCGGTGCAGCCAGGAGAAGACCCCGTCCGGGTCGTAGAGCCCCACCCCGTCCCGCAGGTTGACGACGAGGCCACCGCCCGCGCGGGGCTTCGCGGCGCCCACGTGCTGTTCGGTCGACATGACCGTACGGGCCCCGCCGGCCGGATCGAAGGTGTGCACCCGGGAGTTGAGGATGTCCACCCAGATCAGCACCCCGCGCGCGCTGTCCCAGGTCGGTCCTTCGCCGAGCCGGGCCCGCGCCCGTACCGCCACCTCCACCGTGCGCATGCCGCTCACTCCCGCCTCGCTCTCCCGCTCGTGACGGCGGTCACCGTCACCCGCGTTCCCGGTGGCCGAGGCGCCCCGACAGCTCGGTCGCGCCCTTGACTGCCAGCCCCGCCAGCTCCTCATGCCGCTCTTCGCTCCAGCGGATCACCGGCACCGAGATGCTGAGCGCTGCCACGACCTGACCGGCCGAGTCCCGCACCGGCGCGGCGACGCAGCAGACGTCCGGGTTGGACTCCCGCCGTTCCACCGCGATCCCGCGCGCGCGGATCTCGGCGAGCGCGGCACGCAGCGCCTCGGGCGAGGTGATCGAGTGGGGCGTCATCGCGGTCAGCGGCGAACCCACGGACAGCCGTGCGTCCAGCTCCGCCTCGGGCAGCGCGGCGAGCAGCATCTTCCCCACCGACGTGCAGTGCGCGGGCAGCCGCCGCCCGGCCGCTGAGACCATGCGCACCGCATGGGTGCTGTCGACCTTGGCGATGTAGATGACGTCCCTGCCCTCCAGGATCGCCACGTGCACCGTCTCGTCGCAGGTCTCCGCGACGCTGCGGGCGACCTGCCGCCCCTCTGCGGCCAGGTCGAGCTGCTCGGCGTAGCGGCTGCCGAGCTGATACCCGCGCACGCCGAGCCGGTAGCGCCCGGGCTGATCGGGCAGCTGGGCAAGGTAGTTGCGGGCCGCGAGCGTCGTCACCAGTTCGTGCACCGTGGTGCGGGGCAGCCCCAGCCTGCGGGTGATCTCGGGGGCGGTGAGGGTTCCGTCGCCCTCGAGAAAGAGCTCCAGGATGTCCAGGGCCCTGGATACGGCCGGTACCGGACGACCCATGTCCCGCCCTCCCCTTGTTCGCGCGGTGATGCACAGCGGCAGAGTTCGAAATACCGACAGATGGCCGGTATCACGAACAGCCTAGCCACAGCAGCCAGGGGCGACAACGGCCCGCTCCCGGCGGAGGCGGGCCGGCGGACGGCCGCTACGCGGACTTCCGCGTCCGGGCGGTCTTCTTCGCCGCGGCCTTCTTGCCGGCGACGGCCTTCTTCGCCGTGCCGCTCTTCGCGGCCGCCGTCTTCTTCGCCACGGTCTTCTTGGCTGCCGTCTTCGCCGCAGGTGCCTTTTTCGCCGGGGCCTTCTTGGCCGCCGTCTCCTTGGCCGCCGTCTCCTTGGCGGCGGTCTTCTTCGACGCCGCCTTCTTCGCCGTGGCTTGCTTCGCCGCCGTCTTCTTCGTCCCACCCCGCTGCCGCGAGATCTCGTGCACGGTCGCGTCCCCGCTCCCGGCCCCGCGGCCTCCCGCACCCTCTCCCCTCGACTCCTTCGCCGCCCGCACGCTGCTCTCCAGTACGGACATCAGGTCCACGACCTGCCCCTTGCCGGACGGCGCCGCGGCCTCCTCCAACGTGGCGGTGTCGACGCCCTCCGCCTTCGCGGTGACCAGCCGCTCCACCGCCTCCCGGTACTCGTCGTGCAGCTCCGACCAGTCCAGGTCCCCCAGCGTCTCCATCAGGGTGTCCGCCAGGTCCAGCTCCGCGTCGCGAATGGACACCTGCTCCTCGGGCGCGACACCGCTGACGGACCGGATCTCGTTCGGCCAGAGCATGGTGTGCAGGGCGAGTACGTCCTCGTACACCCGCAGCAGGCCCAGGCTCTCCCGCCCCCGCATGGCGAGTTTCCCGACAGCGACCTTCCCCGAGCGCTTCAGCGCCTCCCGCAGCAACGCGTACGGCTTCGCGGCGGACTGTCCGTCGCCCGCCAGGTAGTACGAGCGGTCCAGCTGGATCGGGTCGACGTCCTCCGAGGGCACGAAACCGAGGATCTCCACGGTCTTCGCGGTCGGCAGCGGCAGCGCGGCCAGGTCGGTGTCCGTCAGCTGTACGGTCGTCCCGTCCCCGGTCTCGAACCCCTTGCCGATCTCCTCCCGCGGCACCTCCTGCTCCTCCAGCTCGCACACCTTCCGATAGCGGATGCGCCCGCCGTCGGTCGTGTGCACCTGGTGGAAGGAGACACTGTGGTTCTCGGTGGCCGAAACCACCTTGATGGGGATGGTGACCAGCCCGAAGGAAATGGACCCTTTCCAGATGGATCGCATGGTTCGTCCCTTCTATGGGACTCTCAGGGTATGCCGTACACGGAGGTCGAGGGCCGCCGTCTCGCTCTCAGCAATCTCGACAAGGTGCTGTATCCGGCCACCGGATTCACCAAGGGCGAAGCCCTGCACTACTACGTGACCGTGGCGGAAGCCCTCCTGCCTCACCTCCGCGGGCGCCCGGTCTCCTTCCTCCGCTATCCCGACGGTGTGGACGCGACCGCCTTCTTCGCCAAGAACGTGCCGCCCGGCACACCCGCCTGGGTGACCGTCCACGAGATCACCCAGGTCAGCAGCACCCCGCTCCGGCAGGTGCTGATTCACGATCTCGCCACCCTCGTCTGGGCGGCCAACCTCGCCGCGCTGGAGCTGCACACACCGCAGTGGCGCGTCGAGCACGAGGCGCGGGCGGACCGGCTCGTCTTCGATCTCGACCCGGGCCCCGGCGCCGGAGTCCTGGAGTGCCGCACCGTCGCCCTGTGGCTGCGCGAGCGGCTGGCCGCGGACGGCCTCACCGTGCTGCCCAAGACCTCCGGTGGCAAGGGCCTTCATCTGCTGACGCCCATCGAGGTCACCGGCTCCTCCACGGCCCGCGAGTACGCCAAGGCCATCGCCCTGGAGGCCGAGGCCGCCCTGCCCCGCCTGGCGCTCAGCAAGATGGCGAAGGCACTGCGCCCGGGCAAGATCTTCGTCGACCACTCCCAGAACGCCGCGGCGAAGACCACTGCCGCCCCCTACACGCTCCGCGCCAAGCAGCGGCCCAGCGTCTCCACTCCCCTGACCTGGGAGGAGCTGACCGCCGCCGAGGACCCCGACGACCTGGTCTTCCTCGCCCCGCAACTGGCCGCCCGGCTGGACCGGGACGGCGACCTCATGGCGCCGCTGCTCGACGCCTCCCTCATCCGCCGGCTCCCCGAACCCTGACCGAGCCCGGACCGAGCCCGGACCGATGGGTGGCCACCGCAGCGGTTCTGTGACAGGACGGGCCGCCGCACGCAGACGCATCGGACTATCCCTACGCGCGCGAGGCCGATTCGGCGCCGTGGCCCGTCGCCACACCGCCTTCCCGGGGCGAACTCGGGAGCGTGTCCAATCGCTCGGCGCCGTTG
>NZ_JBOHCV010000735.1:0-2295 GCF_050698815.1 Streptomyces sp. | reverse complement strand
GACGTGAACGGTGCGACCGCGGCAGGGCGCGGAGCAAACCGGGTGGCGGGCCGGCGAACGTGCCCGCCGGGCCGGGAGAGGTCCGAGCCGGGCGCCACGATCGGCAGCGGTTCCGCCCCCCGTCACCGTGGACGCGGCCGGGCAAAGTATGACCGCAAACGCCGCCGGTGTGGGGTGGTGGGGTATCAGGAGCGGATGACGGGAATGGTCAGACGGCTCGGACGTACGAGTCGTCGAGGTACTTGTGCACATCGGAGGATCGCACGCGGTAGCGGTTGCCCACCCGGACGGCTCCGAGCGACCCGGATCGGATCAGCCGGTAGACGGTCATGTTGGAGACACGCATGAGGCGCGCGACCTCTGTGACCGTCAAGAATTCCGACGTCTGTTCCCGAGTCAAGTCCCCTCACCCCTCGTTCGGGAGTATACACGCCGGCCTCTCCCGAGCAGACCGGGCAAAGGCCTGCCCGGCCCCCCGACGACGGCCCGATGGCCCAGGGCATCAGTGAGGCCAGCCTCGGACCGCCAAGTGCAGTGAATCTTCGGGCGGCATAGGGTCGGCGCGCCGCGGCATGGGTCCGATGCTGCCCTCAGGGTGGAGGCTGCGCGCATGGCCGACGTGGTCAATATCAACAACTTGCTCGACCGCCATGTGGTCCTCGATCTCGGCTGCGTGGATCGCATCTACCTCAACGCCTATGTGCCCAACCTGCAGGTCGGCGGACAGGTCGTGACCTTCCTCACGGCCCACCTGGGAAACGACATCCCGTCGCCTGCGTTGTTCAAGCGCCTCGGCGATCGCTTCCGGGAGCAGGTCAAGACGTTCTCGGAAGCGAACGGCATCCCGATCCTGCGCCTGCGGCGGCCCGACCGGACCCGCTGGGACGACCGCAAGATCGACCACGTACAGCCGCTGCTCGATCAGGCCGAGCGCGAGGGGCGAACCGGTGTCGTGGCGATCGTCGCGGCCCAGGAGATCCAGAAGGTCTTCATGGGCTACCAACGGGGCAAGGGCGAGCACGGCAAGGCGGTGTGCTTCGGGTTCGACAAAGCCGACCGGGCCGTCACCGTCTACTACTTCTACCTCCTCGACCGCGAGTTCGGACCCGGGTTCATCAAGCTCTGCACCTACTTCCCCTACCCCGGCAAGGTGTGGCTCAACGGCCACGAGTGGGTCAAGCGCCAGGCCAGCCGGGCGGGCCTGGCCTTCACGCCGCTCGCCAACGGCTTTGCAGCCACCGACGATCCCGCCGCCCTCCAAGCCATCTGCGACCGCCTGGGCGACGCCGATCTCCAGTCCTTCTTCGACCGGTGGATGCAGATCATCCCAACCCCCCTTGGCCCGTTCGACCGACAGGCGGGCTACTGGTGGGAGCTGTCCATGCGCCAGATCGAGGTCTCGCGCACCGTCGTGTTCGACGACCCCCGTCGTGCCCGTAGCTTCTTCGAGTCGCTCGTCTCCGACAACGTCGGCATCGGCCGGCCCCATGAGGTGTCGGCAGTCTTCGCCCGGCAGGTCCGCACCACGACCAAGAGCCTGTTCCGCACCCGCATCTTCACCGCCGGGACCGACGTGAAGCTCGATCTCACCTACAAGCACTCGAGGGTCAAGCAGTACCTCAAAGAGGGGAGGGCGCTTCGGATCGAGACCGTCATCAACAAGCCGTGGGACATCGGGGTCCTCGCCCGCATCAGCCACCTGGGCGAGCTCGTGGGCAAGGCACGGCAGGTCAACGACCGTCTGCTTATGATCGAGCGTGCCGGCCAGGGCTGTGCCATCGGCTCTGCGCTTTTCGAGCGCATCCAACAGCCCTACGTACGGGAGGGCCAACGAACCGGAGCACTGCGCTTCGGGGACCTACGCGCCATGGCCCTGGCCGGTGCCCTCGGGGTGTTCGTCCACGCCGTCGCCGGCTTCACCAACAAGAGCCTCCGGAGCCTCGTCGCCGGGCTGCTCGGTGTCGACTACACCGCCTCGCAGATGACCTACGACCTGCGCCGCCTGCGTTTGCACGGCCTCATCGAGCGCATCCCCCGGACGAACACCTATGTCCTGACCCCAGACGGGATCCGGGTGGCTGTCTTCTACAGCAAGGTCCACGCCCGGATCCTGACCCCGCTCCTCGCGGCCGACCACCCGCCTGCGCCGATCGAGGTCCGCCGTGCGCTGCACACCCTTGACCGAATCGTGGGCGATTACGTCACACATGCACGCCTCAGGACAGCCGCATGAGACTTGTCACAACGTTCAACGTTCACGCCCCCAAGGAGGACTAGGCCAAAGATGGCCCGCGC
>NZ_JBOHCV010000734.1:0-4181 GCF_050698815.1 Streptomyces sp. | reverse complement strand
GGCCGGCCCAACGGTCGGCGGCCCGCGAGGCCGCCGCCCACGACCCTGGCAGGAGCCGTCACGTGGCAGAGCGCAAGCCGATCGAGTCATGGCTCACCGACATGGACGGTGTGCTGATGCATGAGGGGATCCCGGTCCCCGGTGCCGACGCCTTCATCAAGCGGCTGAAGGAGTCCGGCCGGCCCTATCTCGTCCTCACCAACAACTCGATCTACACGCCGCGCGACCTGCACGCCCGGCTCGGCAGGATCGGCCTGGACGTGCCCACGGAGAACATCTGGACCTCTGCGCTGGCCACCGCCCAGTTCCTGGACGACCAGCGGCCCGGCGGCACCGCCTACGCCATCGGTGAGGCCGGACTGACGACGGCGCTCCACGACATCGGATATGTGCTCTCCGACGCCGAACCCGACTATGTGGTGCTGGGCGAGACCCGTACCTACAGCTTCGAGTCGCTCACGAAGGCGATCCGGCTGATCAACGACGGAGCCCGGTTCATCGCCACCAACCCCGACGAGACCGGTCCCTCGGCGGAGGGCGCGCTGCCCGCCACAGGATCGGTGGCCGCGCTCATCACCAAGGCAACCGGCCAGGAACCGTACTTCGTCGGCAAGCCCAACCCGCTGATGATGCGGGCCGGACTGAACGCGATCGGGGCGCACTCCGAGACGTCCGCGATGATCGGCGACCGGATGGACACGGACGTACGGGCCGGCATGGAGGCCGGTCTGGAGACGTTCCTGGTGCTGACCGGAGTCACCCGCCCCGACGAGGTCGACCGCTTCCCCTACCGGCCCTCGCGTGTCGCCCAGTCCATCGCGGACCTGGTCGACCGCGTCTGATCGTGCGCCCACGGGGGCGGTTGGCCCTGTGACACGATGGGCGGCCCGGGGCCGGCGGCTGCCGTACCCGGGCGACTCGGCGCGTCCCAGGGGGAGTGGATGTTCGGCGGCGGCAGCGACGGCGGGGGCATTGAGGTCGCGCGGAACACGCGGGTCGCGGGCGGCGCCTGCGTGCTCGCGGCGCTGCTGCTGGGCGGCTGCGCGGGCGGCTCCGGTTCCGGCGGCGGCTCCGGCTCCGGCGGCAAGGACAGCGACGACGGAGCGGGCGGCGGCACGGCGCAGCGGCCGAAGGCAATCGCACCGTACTGGGTGGATCCCCGGAGCAACGCGGCCCGGCAGGCCGGCTCCTACCGCGACGAGGGGATGGCCGAACAGGCGTCCCTGATGCGGAAGATCGCCCGGCAGCCGGTCGCCGAGTGGATCGGCACCCGCGATCCCGAGGGGCAGACGCGGAAGCTCACCACGTCCGCGGCGAAGGCGGACCGCGAGGCGCTGCTGGTGCTCTACAACCTGCCGCACCGTGACTGCGGCCAGTACTCCAAGGGCGGCGCCCGCGACGCCGGCGCCTACCGCGACTGGCTGGCGAAGGTGGTCGAGGGGATCGGCTCGCGGGCGGCCACGGTGATCGTGGAGCCGGACGCCGTCCCGCACGTCGTGACGGAGGGGTGCACACCGGTCAAGTACCAGGGGGAGCGCTATCAGTTGCTCAACGAGGCGGTCGGCAAGCTCAAGGGCCTGCCGCGGACCACGGTCTATCTGGACGCGGGCAACCCGGACTGGGTGCGGGACCCGGGCGGACTCGTCGAGCCGATGCGGCGGGCCGGCATCGGCAAGGCCGACGGCTTCTCGCTGAACGTCTCCAACTACCAGACCACCGCCTCGAATACGGCGTACGGCAAGAAGTTCTCGCCGATGGTCGGGAACAAGCCCTTCGTCATCGACACCAGCCGCAACGGCAACGGCCCGGTCGAGGGTGCCGGCGCCGCCGAGGAGGCGTGGTGCAATCCGCCGGGCCGCGCGCTGGGCGAGCCGCCGACGACGAAGACCGGCGACAAGCGCGTCGACGCCCACCTGTGGATCAAGCGGCCCGGCGAGTCGGACGGCGAGTGCAAGGGCGGCCCGAAGGCCGGGCAGTGGTGGCCCGAGTACGCGCTGGGACTGGCCCGCAACACGCGCTGACAGCCGGAGACTTGGGTCCTGTCGTTCCTAAGGTCCTGCTTGGTCCTACGGCGAGATCCGCGTCGTCGTCGGGGACGTGGCCGACGCCGACCGGGGGACCTTCAGCCAGACCGACTTCGAGGGCACTCCCTTGTCGTCCACCGCCGTGAGCATCCACCAGCCGGGCGGGACCAGCGACGGATCGTTCGGCAGGGTCACCCGGACCCCCTCCGCCGTCTTCTTGAAGTCCAGGGCGACGGAGGACTGTTCGAGGTTGGAGACGTGGGTGAAGGAGCTGGGGCGGATCAGCCGCATCCTCTTGATGGTGCCGGCGTCCTTGCTCCCGTACGTGGCCGAGCCGCCCAGCCGCACGGTCCGCCCCCGCTGCCCCGCCCGCCCCGCCTGCCCGGGGTCCGTCAACTCCGGGCGGCCGCCCTTCCGGTGAAGGTAGGGCGGGGTGTAGATGTCGATCTGCTGCTCGAACCGGCCGGGCTTGGTGTTGGTCTCGTCGGAGTAGAGCGAGTCGGAGCCGAAGGTCATCACCCGGCCGTCCGGCAGCAGCAGGGCGCCCGAGTGGTAGTTGCGGCCGACGAGCGGGTCGGCGGCCGCCTTCATGGTGTTGCTCCCGGGATCGTAGATCTCGGCCTTGAGCACGTTGCTGTCGCCGCGCCCGCGGTAGTCGCCGGAGCCGTTGGTGGTCAGGACCGTGTCGTCGGGCAGGATGACGCTGCTGGGGTAGCGGGCCTCGGCGTAGAGGTCGGGCCCGTCGCGGAAGCGCGGATCGGGATCCTTCAGGTCCACCAGGCGGGTCTTGGCCGTGGCCTTCTTCGACTCGCCGACCCCGCCGCCGCCGAGCACCATGTACGTGCCGCGCTGGGTGGGCGGCAGCGGCAGGGACATCGCGGTCTCCAGCGCGTCCGGGTCGCTCATCCCCGGGATCTTGCGGAAGCCGTTGGTCTCCAGGTTCCACAGGCCGGGGGCGCGGCCCTTGCCGTCGGGGCCGTAACCGGCGTTGGCGCCGGAGTAGAAGATCCCGTTGCCGGAGGTGAGGTGCAGGGCGGGGTAGGTGGGGAAGAACCGCTTCCGCGGCAGGAAGCGCCACTTCCCGGTGGCCGGGTCGTAGATCTCGTTCTTGCCGGGAACGACCTGCCCGATCTCGTCCAGACCGGAGACGGAGAGGACCTTGCCGTCCTCCAGCGTGGTCAGTGACGGGTACCAGCGGGCCTCGTGCATCGGGTCGACGGTGATGTAGCGCTCGGCCACGGGGTCGAACTCGAAGGTGTCCTTGATCCCCTGGAAGTCCTTCTTGTCGAAGGAGAGCTTCTGCGCGATGCCGTAGACGTTCTTCTTCTCGATGCCGCGGAGCCCGTGCACGCGGTAGTTGTCCTCGGTGCCGGTCTGGCGCCGCTTGCCGCGCTTCGCCGCCTCCACGTACACCCGCGCGACGCTGGGGGTGACCTCGACCCGGCCGGTGACGGGGTCGGGCCGCTTCTTGGCGCGCGGCACCAGGACGTTGTCCTGGGACTCGAAGGTCTTGCCGTTCTCGCGCCCGGTGAAGAGGGTGCCCGCCTCGAGAGTCTTGGCGCGGTCGGGGTTCTCGTTGTGGACGATCATCAGGCCGCCGGCCTTCTTCACGTCACCGTCCAGCTTCTCGTACCGCCGGGTGCCGCCCGCCACCAGCAGCCTGCCGTCGGGCAGCTGGGTGTGACCGGAGCAGAAGAGGTCCTTGGGCGTGGGGATGTTCTTGAAGGTGTTCTTCGCCGGGTCCCACAGCACCGACCGGAAGGTCTTGGCCTTGAACTGCTTGGCGTCGTTGCCCGATCCGGCCACCAGCAGCACTTTTCCGGTGTGCAGCAGTGCCGCGTGGATGGTGTTGATCCGGTACTTCCGGGGCACGTCGAGGGTCTTCCAGTGTCCCCTCTCCGCTTTGTACCCGGGCTTGTTGATCGTGTAGTCGTGGTACTGCTCCGAGGCGATGCCGTAGAGCGCGGGCCCGTTGAACCCGGCGATCGCCAGCACCACCGCGGCGGCTATCGCGGTCCGGCGGGTGCGGCGGCTCGGTCGGTACTTCATCGTTCACGTCCCCCAGGAGCGGTCTGTACGGGTACGGGCCGCGGGCTGCCCGGGGTCGTCTCGCCACCGCCGGCCGCTGCCGCGGGCGGCTGCGGGCCCGGGCCGCCC
>NZ_JBOHCV010000733.1:0-4247 GCF_050698815.1 Streptomyces sp. | reverse complement strand
GCAGCGGGCGCGTCCGGCTGCGGCGCGGCGTGCCTCGCCTCGCCGCCGCTGTCGGCGCCGTGCACACCGGACGGTGTGGTCGTGGCCATTCGTTTCCTTACTTCCTGCTGCAGTGCCGAGCGGCGGGGTGTGGTGTGTCCTGGCGGGTGACGCGCGCCCGGCAGTCGCCGAAGCTTTCCCGCAGGCGCGCCAGCATTCCGTTCAGCCGAGCGATGTCATCGTCGGTCCAGTCGTGCAGAAAGCTCTCCAGAGCTTCGGTGGTGGCCTCGGAGAGCGTGTCCAGCTGCCGGCGGCCCCGTTCGGTGAGACACAGCAGCCGGGACCTGCCGTCCCGCGGGTCGGGGAGACGCTCGACCCAGCCGCGCTCCGCGGTGTGCGCGACATGGCGGCTGGTCACGGACATGTCGATGACCATCAGCTCGGCGAGACGGCTCATGCGCATCTCGCCGTACTTGTGCAGCAGGGCGAGCACGGCGGCCGAAGCGGGGGGACAGTCGGCGGGGAATCCCCGTGACATCTCTCGCCTGACGGCGCCGATGCCGCTAAGGTGCCGGGCCAGCTCCTCGTAGCTCCCGCGTGCGGCCATCCCACCTCCCGCTTATCGTTGCTTAAGGCAACCATACCGAAATAGTTGCTGTGTGCAAATTGATGGTGGGCGCGATGAGGGAAAGAAATGGCAAAGCCGGTTTGCGGTCGCCCGCCGCGGGGCGGCCCGATGCCGGGGCGGGGCTGTCACCGGCCAGGGGCGTTCGCTAGGGTCCTGCCCCATGGCTCACAACCCGCATGCCCCGCAGGGACCTGACCCGTCCCAGGACCCGGCCGGCAACACGCAGATGTTCCGCGCCTTCGTCGACGAGGAGGGCGGCGGTGCGGGTTCGCAGCGCCGTGCCGTGCCGCAGTCGGCAGCGTCCTCCGGCCCGCGCGTCGGCCTGATCGTCGCCGTGGTCGCCCTCGTCGCGGTGGTCGCGGCAGCGGCCTGGCTGGCCCTTTCCTGAGAGGGCACGGTACTGATCAGGCACGGTGCTGATCCGGCGCCGGGTGCCTGATCAGGCACCGCGTGGCCGGTGCGGCGGCCGGCGGCTCCATGGAGGGGCCGGCCGCCGTTGTGTCCGTACGAGTGGCTCCCGCCCTACTCCTCCGCGATCAGGCCCTCGCGCAGCTGCGCGAGGGTCCGGGTCAGCAGCCGGGAGACGTGCATCTGCGAGATGCCGACCTCCTCGCCGATCTGTGACTGCGTCATGTTGGCGAAGAAGCGCAGCATGATGATCTGGCGCTCGCGTGACGGCAGTTTCGCCAGCAGCGGCTTCAGCGACTCGCGGTACTCCACGCCCTCCAGCGCGCTGTCCTCGTAGCCGAGCCGGTCCGCGAGCGAGCCCTCGCCGCCGTCGTCCTCCATGGAGGGCGAGTCCAGCGAGGACGCGGTGTAGGCGTTGCCCACCGCCAGGCCGTCGACGACGTCCTCCTCGGACACGCCCAGCGCGTGGGCGAGTTCGGGGACGGTGGGAGAGCGGTCCAGCGTCTGGGACAGCTCGTCGCTCGTCTTGGTCAGCGCCAGCCGCAGCTCCTGCAGACGGCGCGGCACCCGCACCGACCACGAGGTGTCACGGAAGAAGCGCTTGATCTCCCCGACCACGGTCGGCATCGCGAAGGTCGGGAACTCCACGCCGCGCTCGGCGTCGAACCGGTCGATCGCCTTGATCAGGCCGATGGTGCCGACCTGGACGATGTCCTCCATCGGCTCGTTGCGGCTGCGGAAGCGCGCCGCCGCGTACCGCACCAGCGGGAGGTTCAGCTCGATGAGCGTGTCGCGTACGTACGTCCGCTCCGCGCTGGGGGCGGCTGCGGAGCCGTCGCCGTCGGGCCCGGGGGAAGCGTTGCCCAGCGCGGCGAGCCGCAGGAAGAGGGAACGGGAGAGGGCACGGGTGTTGATGGCGTCGCGGTGTGCGGGGGCCTCGGGCGCTCCCGAGGCTTCGACGTCGGCGGTCGTGGTCTCGGTGAGCACCTTCGAGCTGCCCAATTCTACGGACATGCCACCCCCTTGAGGTCGCGGACGGTTCGCAGCGGCGCCCTCGGGTGAGGGAGGCACCTCCCCCTGCATACCGGAAGCGCCGGTGCGTCAAACGCAGCTCTTGCAGAATGTCACAAGTCAGCAACGCGACGTAGCTTCTTGTCGATAAAACTGCACAGCTGAGGCTGTTGAGCTGACGTTATGATTCCCTCTGTCCGGTTACGCCTCGATTCGATTTGCGGCCCGCAGCCGCGCGAAGCTCCGCGACAGCAGCCGTGAGACGTGCATCTGGGAGACGCCCAGCTCCGCACTGATCTGCGACTGCGTCAGGTTCCGGTAGTAGCGCAGCAGCAGGATGCGCTGCTCGCGCTCGGGCAGCTGGACGAGCAGGTGCCGCACCAGGTCGCGGTGTTCGACGCCGTCCAGTTCGGGGTCCTCGTAACCGAGCCGGTCCAGCAGGCCGGGCAGTCCGTCCTCGCGCTCCTGGGCGGCCTCCAATGACGTTGCGCGGTAGGACCGTCCGGCCTCGATGCAGGCGAGCACGTCCTCCTCGGCCAGCTTCAGGCGGTCGGCGATCTCCGCGGTGGTCGGTGAGCGTCCGAACGCCGTCGTCAGGTCCTCGGTCGCGCTGCTCACCTGCACCCACATCTCGTGCAGCCGCCTCGGTACGTGCACGGTGCGGACGTTGTCGCGGAAGTAGCGGCGGATCTCGCCGATGATCGTCGGCATGGCGAAGGTGGGGAACTGGACGCCGCGCTCGGCGTCGAACCGGTCGATCGCGTTGATGAGGCCGATGGTGCCGACCTGGACGACGTCCTCCATCGGCTCGTTGCGGCTGCGAAAGCGCGCCGCGACGTACCGCACCAGCGGGAGGTTGGCCTCGATGAGTGCGGTGCGCACCCGTTCGTACCCGGACGTGCCGGGCTCCTGCTCGGCCAGTTGCTCGAAGAGCACCTGGGTCAGCGCCCGGGCCTCCGCGCTACGGCTCTCGCGGGTCTGGGTCGCCGCCACTCAGCCACCACCTCTTCACGGTCCCGGGTCGGGTCGGGTTGGTCTTGTCCACTCAATGGCCAAAAGCGGTCATAGCATCACAAGACATGTGCAATCTGTGCAAGCACCGTATAGCGCCGTGTTGGTGAGGAGTTGAGGACACGGCCAACCCGGGCGAGGCGATGACGGGCGAGGGGTCCCGGAGGGCGGTGGACCCCCGCGGTGAACGGCCCACGCATCAGTGACGCGGCGGGGCCGAATGCCGGGTGACGGCGAGGTGCGCCGGAAGGGTGTGGCAGCGGGACCGACTGACCGGCCGGCGCCGCACCAGGTCGTTAGCTGACGAGCTCCGTCATGAACCGGCCGACGGCCTGGGCGGCGGTCGATATGCCCTCGAAGCCGATCTGGACGAGATCGGCGGCCCTGGCGGGGGAGGTGATGATCGTGTAGAGCGCGAAGACGATGACCACGTAGAGCGCGATCTTCTTCGTCTGGCCCATCCTCGTGCCTCTCTCGGTCGCCTGTTCCCCTGTTCGCAGTCGGGTGAGTCTAACCAGACGTGTCACGTGCGTGATCCACGCGTAGGCCATCAAAGCCACCCCAAACAGGGCCCATTGACGTGCGACCTTCACCGTTCCCGGCCGACTGCGACGGAAACCGGTACGGAAGATCACAGAAGGGGCGGACCCTGATCGGGTCCGCCCCTTCGTTCACCTGCGGTAGCGGTGGGATTTGAACCCACGGAGAGCTTGCACCCTCACTCGCTTTCGAGGCGAGCTCCTTCGGCCGCTCGGACACGCTACCGAGAGGCACTCTAGCCCAACGGTGGCCGGGTGCCGAAATCCGTATCGCCGTCCTCGGCGACCGCCTCGGCCGCCGTCTCTGCCGTGGGCGCGCCCGCTGCCGGGTGCCGGCGGAAGAAGGCGGTGAGCAGGGCGCCGCACTCGTCGGCGAGTTCGCCGTGGATCACCTCGGGCCGGTGGTTGAGCCGCCGGTCCCGTACGACGTCCCACAGTGAACCCGCCGCGCCGGCCTTCGGGTCGGGCGCGCCGTAGACCACCCGCTCCAGCCGGGACAGCACGACGGCGCCCGCGCACATGGTGCACGGCTCCAGCGTGACCAGCAGGGTGCAGCCCTGCAGCCGCCACCGGTCGCCCAGCGCGCGGGCCGCCGCGCGGATGGCCACGATCTCCGCGTGCGCGGTCGGATCGCCGGTCGCCTCGCGCGCGTTGTGCCCCGTGCCCAGCAC
>NZ_JBOHCV010000732.1:0-5258 GCF_050698815.1 Streptomyces sp. | reverse complement strand
TCGGGACACCGGACCGGCCCGGGATGTCGTAGAGCATCACCGGAAGGTCGGTGGCGTCGGCGATCGCGGTGAAGTGCCGGAAGAGGCCTTCCTGCGGCGGCTTGCTGTAGTACGGCGTCACCGCGAGAAGACCGTGCGCGCCCGCCTTGGCGGCGTCACGGGCGAGTTCGAGGCTGTGCGCGGTGTCGTTCGTGCCGGCTCCGGCGACGACGTGGGCACGGTCTCCGACAGCCTCGACCACTGCCCGCACCAGCTTGGCTTTCTCGACATCGCTGGTCGTCGGGGACTCACCTGTGGTGCCGTTGACGATCAGGCCGTCATTGCCGGAATCCACGAGGTGAACGGCGAGCTGCTGCGCGCCGTCGAGGTCGAGGGCGCCGTCCGCGGTGAACGGCGAGACCATCGCGGTCAGGACCCGCCCGAAGGGCGTGTGCGGTGTGGAGGTCGGAGCCATGGGGTCCACGCTACTCGCAGCCCAGTCCCTAGTGCTCCCTCGGGTCCACGGTCAAGGCCGACGACCGAGGTAGCGGCACGGACTTGTGGAGACCCGGCACTGCTCGCTCGGGGGTTCAAGCAGTGCCGAGCCCTTCATTCAGCGTAGACGCATCTCCCGAAAACCTGCAATCCGGACCTTATGGGGCAACGCGGCCGTTGGCGTTGAAGGCCGCGTAGGTCAGGGGCATCAGCTTGGCCCACTGCTCCTCCATCAGCTCCCCCACCATCTCGATCTCACGCTGCGGGAAGGAGGGCACCTGCGCCAGCTCGTGCTGGGTGCGCAGCCCGAGGAAGTGCATGAGCGAGCGGGCGTTGCAGGTCGCGTACATAGAGGAGTACAGCCCTACCGGCAGGACGGCACGTGCCACTTCACGGGCGACCCCGGCCGCCAGCAGCCGCTGATAGGTCTCGTACGCCTGCCGGCAGGAGTCCTCCATGGCGCCGACGGTCAGCTCATGCTGCTCGGCTGTGCCCTCGACGAACTCGTATTTGCCGGGGCGGCCCTGCTGGACGAGCTTCCGGTCGGCGCGGGGAGCGTAGAAGACCGGCTGCAGCTCACGGTAGCGGCCGGACTCCTCGTTGTAGGACCAGCCCACCCGGTGCCGGTGGAACTCGCGGAAGACGAAGAGCGGCGCGCTGATGAAGAAGGTCATCGAGTTGTGCTCGAAGGGGCTCCCGTGGCGGTCGCGCATCAAGAAGTTGATGAGGCCCTTGGAACGCTCGGGGTCCTTGTCGAGCTCCTCGAGGGACTGCTCGCCCGCCGTGGAGACCCGGGCCGCCCAGACCACGTCGGTGTCGGCGGCGCTGTGCTTGACCAGCTCGACGGTCATGTCGCCGCGGAAGCTGAGGGCGGCGGTCCCTGCCTGGTCGGGGGTTTCGGTCACTGGCGGGTCCTCCCGGTACGTACGTCTGCCAGAGCGCGGACCAGCCTACGGCTCACCACCGACAACGCCCGACGCGCAGAGAACCATCTGTCATGACAAATGCGACTCTCCCTCGAGATAGGGCGCCCCGGTGGGCGAAGTCGCACAGGGGCTTGGTATTTTTGACTTCCGTCCGCTGGTACGGCACTTCGCCGCAGTCCCGGACGTTTCCTCCTCAGTAACCCGTCCAGATCGATCTCGTCAGGAGCCCCCTGCTCATGTTCCGCCGCGGAGAGTCTGTACCGTTCGCGTTCATTGCTGACGCCGACCGGTTCCGCAGCAATGTCACCCCACCGCCTCGTGCCCACCGCAGCCGCGCCCAGCGGGCGGGGAGCGCACTGTTCGGCCTGACCGTGGTCGCCGGACTGGTCGGCTCCCTCATTCTCGGCGTTCCCGCCCTCGATCCCGCGCAGCAGACTCAGCAGGGCGGCTCCGCCGCCGCCGAGGGACGCTGAGGACACTCCACCGACTGCCGCGGACGCGCCGCGCGGACCAGCAGGGCTGGCCCGGCCGCGCGTGGCTCGCTAATCTCCTCGCGAACCACCCCCTGTGCGAGCGAGGACCAGCAGTGCCCCTGCCTTTTCTGACGGCCGACGGCGAACGAGCCGCGCCCGCCACCCCGGAGCCGCCGCTGCCGCACGACGCGCGCGAGCGCTGGCGGCGCCCGTACCGGCCCGGCCCCTGGCGGGTCGCCGGCGGGGCGATGCTGCTGCTGCTCGCCTCCTACCTCCTGCTCTCGGCGCTGATCATCGCGCTCACCGGAGCCCTGCCGGGCGCCGGCGTGTGCCTCGGTGCCGCGGGGCTGGTGATCGTGTTCGCGCTCCGGCTGCTGCGTGTGGGCGTGTGGGTGAGCGCGTACGGGCTGCGCCAGGTCGGGCTGTTCGCCACGGTGACGGTGCGGTGGCCCGAGGTGGCGGCCGTACGTACGGTGCAGCAGCCGGTGCGGTGGCTCGGGCTGCCCCGCACGGTGCAGGGGCAGGCGCTCGCCGTCCAGCGGGCGGGAGACGGTCAGCCGCTGCGCACGCTGCTGACGGATCACAACGCGGACTTCCTCGCCCGGCGCGAAGCCTTCGACCTGGCGGCCGACGTCATAGAGGGCTGGGCGGCCGAGTCGAGCTAATCCGCCCGGCCGGGTTCGTTGCCGGCCGCCGGCCCGCCGGTGTTGCCGGTGTCGTGCAGGGAGATGGCCCGCTGCATCGCCTTCCGCGCGCGGGGCGTGTCCCGCGCGTCGTGGTAGGCCACGGCGAGCCGGAACCAGCAGCGCCAGTCGCCGGGGTCCCGCTCCGTCTCGGCCTGCCGCACGGCGAACACCTCGTCGGCCGAGTCGCGGTCGATGCGCCCCGAGGCGGTACGCCGCAGCTCGTCGACCGGCAGCCCGCCCTCGGCCTCCAGCTCACGGGCCAGCCGGCCGGCGTTCCGCGCGAAGCGGGTGGTGTGCCAGAGGAACCACACGCCGAGGAGCGGCAGCACGAGCACCGTGAGGCCGAGCGCCACGGTGACCGGGGTGCCCTGCTCGATGAGGAGCACGCCACGGCTGCCGGCCATCAGGAAGTAGACGACCAGCACGGCCGCCAGCGTGGCGTAGATGATCTTCGCGCGCACGTTCTTCCTCAGTCCAGGTCGAGGAAGTGCTCGAGCCCGAAGGTCAGTCCCGGGGTGGAGACGACCCGGCGCACCCCGAGCAGCACCCCCGGCATGAAGGAGCTGCGGTGCAGCGAGTCGTGCCGGATGGTGAGGGTCTCCCCTTCGCCGCCGAGCAGCACCTCCTGGTGCGCGACGAGTCCGCGCAGCCGTACCGCGTGCACCGGCACTCCGTCCACGTCGGCGCCGCGGGCGCCCTCCAGGCCGGTGCTTGTGGCATCCGGCTGTGCGGGAAGCTCCGCTTCTTCACGGGCCGCGGCGATGAGCTGGGCGGTGCGGACAGCCGTACCGCTGGGGGCGTCGGCCTTGTCGGGGTGGTGCAGCTCGACGACTTCTGCGGACTCGAAGAAGCGGGCCGCCTGCTGGGCGAACTGCATGGTCAGTACGGCGCCGATGCCGAAGTTGGGGGCGATGAGCACGCCGGTGCCCGGTGAGGCGTCGAGCCAGCCGCGTACGGTCGCCAGCCGCTCGTCCGTCCAGCCGGTGGTCCCGACGACGCCGTGGATGCCGTTCGCGACGCAGTGCTCCAGGTTGCCCAGGACGGCTTCGGGGTGCGTCAGGTCGATGGCGACCTGGGTGCCGGCGCGGGTGAGCGCGTCCAGACTGTCGTCGCGGTCGAGGGCGGCGGCCAGTTCCATGTCGTCGGCGGCTTCGACGGCATGTACGGCTTCGGAACCCATCCGGCCCTCAGAGCCGAGGACGGCCACACGCAGCTTGCTCATTGTTTCGTTCCTTCGCGGACTTCGCCGACTGGTCGGGCTTCGGACTTCACTTGCTGGTGGGGAGTGACGCGGGGCAGGTCAGGCGACGGCCTCGTGCAGCTGGGACGCCTGGCGGTCGGTGAGCGGGCCGATGACGGAGAGGGAGGGACGCTGGTCCAGCACGTCGCGCGCGACTGCCCGTACGTCGTCGGGGGTGACGGCGGAGATCTTGGCCAGCATGTCGTCGACCGACAGCTGCTCGCCCCAGCACAGTTCGCTCTTGCCGAGCCGGTGCATCAGCGCGCCCGTGTCTTCCAGACCGAGAACGGTCGAACCGGTCAACTGGCCTACGGCTCGCTGCAGTTCGTCGTCGGGGAGGCCGTGCCGTGCGGCCTGGTCCAGCTCGTCACGGCAGATCTTCAGCACATCCGAGACCTGGCTGGGACGGCAGCCGGCGTAGACGCCGAAGAGCCCGCAGTCGGCGAAGCCGGAGGTGTACGAGTACGTGCTGTAGGCCAGGCCGCGCTTCTCCCGGATCTCCTGGAAGAGGCGCGAGCTCATGCCGCCCCCGAGGGCTGCGCTGAGCACGCCGAGCGCCCAGCGGCGGTCGTCGTTGCGGGAGACGCCCGGCAGGCCGAGCACGAGGTGGGCCTGTTCGGTGCGGCGGTCGGAGAGTTCGACCCGCCCGTGGGCACGCAGGGGGTGTTCGCCGGTGCGCGGCCCGACCGGTTCGGCGGCCCCGGTGGTCGTACGGCTGAGCGCGCCCGCGCGGTCGAAGGCCGTCCGTACCTGCTCCACGACCGTGTCGTGATCGAGGTTTCCCGCAGCGGCGACGACCAGATGCGGAGGGTCGTAGTGCCTGCGGTAGAAGCCGGCGATGCGGTCACGGGTCAGTGAGTTGACCGTCTCGACGGTGCCCAGCACGGGACGGCCCAGCGGCGAGTCCCCGAACATCGTGTGCGCGAAGAGGTCGTGCACGCAGTCGCCGGGGTCGTCCTCGGTCATCGCGATCTCTTCGAGGATGACGCCCCGTTCGGACTCGATCTCGGCGGGATCGAGGACGGAGCTGGTGAGCATGTCACCGACGACGTCGATGGCGAGAGGGAGGTCGGCGTCGAGGACACGTGCGTAGTAGCACGTGAACTCCTTGGACGTGAAGGCGTTCATCTCACCGCCGACGGCGTCCAGCGCCGACGAGATCTCCAGGGCGCTGCGCCGCTCCGTGCCCTTGAAGAGCACATGTTCCAGGTAGTGGGTGGCGCCGTTGAGATCCGGGGTCTCGTCGCGGGAGCCGACGTGTGCCCAGATGCCGAAGGTGGCGGAACGCACGCTGGGCACGGTCTCGGTGATGACCCGGAGCCCGCCCGGCAGGACGGTCTTGCGGACTTCTCCTCCGGCGTTCGCGCTGCCCTTCGCGCCGTTTCCGCCGTTCCCACCGACGCTTCGGCCGCCGGACATCGGCTTCACCCTCCCTGATGTACGGGCGACGGCCCGCCCC
>NZ_JBOHCV010000731.1:0-1872 GCF_050698815.1 Streptomyces sp. | reverse complement strand
GGAGGAGCACGCCGAGGAGATGGCCGTGGTGCTGTCCGACCCCGCGCTGTACACCTTCACCGGCGGTGAGCCCCCGGACCCCGAGGCCCTCCGGGCGCGCTACGCATGCTTGGCCTCGGGGTCCGACGATCCAGCCGTCTCCTGGGGCAACTGGGTGATCGAGTCACGCGCCGAGAGCTGCCTGACGGGCTACGTCCAGGCGACGATCACCCTCGCCGAGGGCGGACGGCACGCGGAGATCGCCTGGGTGGTGGGAACTCCCTGGCAGGGACGGGGCATCGCCACGGAGGCGACCCGCGCCATGGCCGGCCGGCTGCGTCAGCAGTCCGTACGCGACCTCATCGCCCACATCCATCCGGACCACCGGGCCTCCGCCGCGGTCGCCACGGCCGCCGGACTCGCACCCACGGACCGATGGCACGACGGCGAGGTCAGATGGCAGCGCAGGCTGTGAACCATGGACCTCGACGAACTGCGGCGCCGGGCCGTACACATCCACGACCTCTACGACGAGGTCAACTTGACCTGGCCCTGCAGGACCGGGCTTGGAGTCAGGGCCCAACTGGCTGCTGAGTGGCCTCCACGGAGAACGGCGTGCTGTCCATGACACCGCAGCAGACCGCCGACATGGCGGCACGGCTGCGCCAGGCGATCCGCCGGATGTAGGCCGGGAGTCGGAACCTCCTCGCTGGGGCGGAGATGGCGCAACAGCGCCCTGTGGAAACCGGGCGCGCCGTGCTTCGATTCTTTGTCATGACCCTGAGACGCCGGCACTTCCTCGAGGGAGTGGCCGCGCTGTCGGCCACCACGCTGTTGAGCACCGCGACGTCGGGGGAGGCCCGCGCGGCCGCCGCCGGGGCGCCGGGCCCCGAGGCGTGGATGTCGCAGCTCCCCGACGGGGCGGACTTACGGGATCTGACGATCCCGGGCACCCACAACTCCGGTGCGCAGTACGGCGGTCCGTGGGCCGAATGCCAGAACACCGGCATCGCGGCGCAACTGTCCACCGGCATCCGGTTCCTCGACATCCGCTGCCGCCTCTTCGAGGGCTCCTTCACCATCCACCACGGAGCCGCCTACCAGCGCCTCAACTTCGACGATGTGCTGGGCGGCTGCCGCGACTTCCTCTCCGGACAGCCGTCGGAGACGGTTCTGATGCGTGTGAAACAGGAGTACTCGGAGGAGAGCGCCGACCGGTTCCGGCTCGTCTTCGAGGACTATCTCGACGGCAGAGGATGGCGTTCCCTCTTCCGGCTCGCCCCCACCCTGCCCACGTTGGGTGAAGCCCGGGGCAGGGTGGTGCTGCTGGGGGACTCCGACGGGCTGCCGGGCGTGCGGTACGGGGACGCGGCCCTGTTCGACATCCAGGACGACTACATGGCCGAACCGGGGGCCAAGTACCCGCTGATCGAGAATCACTTCCGCAAGACCGTCTCCCAACCGGGCAAGCTCTACGTCAACTTCGTCAGCACAGCGGCTCTCCTGCCGCCCCGCTACAACGCGGACCGGCTCAACCCGCGCGTCAGGGAACTCCTGACGTCGCCGGAGGCCGCAGGCTGGCGCGGTCTGGGCATCGTCCCCATGGACTACCCCAACGTCCACGGCATGACCGACGCGCTGCTCGCACACCAGCCCGCCGCGACTGCCCGCACCGGCGTCTGACCGCGGTGAACACAGGGGCCCGCCCGGCCTGAATCAGCCGGGCGGGGAACCCGGCGGCCTGCGGCCATCAGCTCCGGGCGCCTTCCTCACGGGCGACCTCAAGGTTCAGGAACCGGGGTTCGCCGGTGCACAGAGCGCGCATCTGCTCGGCGACGCCCTGCGTCTCCGGCAGGTCGTTGTTCTCCATCGCCTTCTCGTAGGAGGGGAACT
>NZ_JBOHCV010000730.1:0-8272 GCF_050698815.1 Streptomyces sp. | reverse complement strand
GCGGACAGTCCCCCGAGGAGCAGGGCTGTCCTCAGCCCGTTGTGCCGGTGCACAGTACGCCCTCCAGGTAGTGCGCAGGGGAACCCTGAGGCGGGTGGTCATGCCACCTGTCCGGTGGACCCTCACGCCTTGGTCAACGCGAGGGGACGGATGTCAGTTCCCAGCCAGGCATAACGGACCCCGGGGCCCGTCCGGGGTGTTATCGCAGGCCGTCGGCGGCGAAGGTGAGCACCAGGTCGGGGTCGACGGAGAGGATGATCCCGGTCACCGCCGTCAGCGCGATGGTCACGGAGAGCGGGGTGGAGATCCGCGGGCGGCGCGCGGTGGCGGTGGCAAGGGCGGTGGTGGTGACGGCGGGCTCGGGCGCCGGGCGGAAGAGCAGCGCGGTCCACCGCAGGTAGTAGTAGAGCGCGATCACGACGTTCACCGCCATGATCACCGCGAGCCAGCCCAGTCCGTTCCGCACGGCCGTGGAGAAGACGGCCACCTTGGCGAAGAGACCGATGACGCCGGGCGGCAGCCCGGCCAGGCACAGCAGGAAGAAACCGAGCGCGAGCGCGGCCAGGGGGTGGGCGGCGGCAAGGCCGCGGTAGTCGTCGAGCCGGTTCGCGCGGTTCGTACGGGTGGCGCCGTCGGCACGGCTGATGTGCGCGACGACGGCGAAGGCCCCGAGGTTCACCGCCGCGTACATCAGCAGATAGGCCACCGTGGCGCCGACCGCTGAGAGCGCCTGTCCGGGCCGCCCCTCGGCGTCCGGTGCCGCGGCGGCGAGCGGCACCAGCAGATATCCCGCCTGTCCGACGGAGGACCAGGCAAGCAGCCGTACGGCACCGTGCGCCCGGTCGGCGCGCTGGCGCAGCGCGGCGGCGTTGCCGACGGTCATGGTGAGGGCGGCGAATACGGCCAGGGCCGGGCCCCAGATCTCCGAGCGCGAGGGGAACGCGTGCAGGACGAGCAGGATCAGCCCGGAGAGGCCGGCCGTCTTGCCGACGACGGAGAGGAACGCGGCGACCGGTACGGGCGCCCCCACATAGGTATCCGGAATCCAGAAGTGGAAGGGGACGACGGCCGCCTTGAAGGCGAAGCCGATGAGAGTGAGGGCGACCCCCGCGGTGCCCAGGGTGGCCAGTTGGGGGTCGGCTTCGGTGAGTCCGTCGGCGATCCCGTACAGGTTCAGGGTGCCGGTGACGGCGTAGAGGAAGCTGGCCCCCAGCAGCGTGACGGCCGTGGCGGCGACGGAGGTGAGGAAGAACTTCAGCGCCGCCTCGGCCGATCTCCGGCTCCCGCGCCGCAGCCCGACCAGTGCGAACGCCGGAAGGGAAGCGACCTCCAGGGCGATGACGAGGGTGACCAGGTCGCGGGAGGCGGGGATCAGCACGGCGCCGGCGGTGGCGGACAGCAGCAGGAACCAGTACTCGCCCGCGGGCAGCCCCAGTTCGCGCACCGCCGGCATCGACAGCAGCGCGGTGACGAACGCCGCCCCCAGCACCAGGAACTGCACGACGAGGGTGAAGGAGTCCGCGTAGTAGGCGCACTCCTGCGATCCGCCGGGCAGGCAGAAGGTCCGGATGTTCTCGGTCCGCAGGAACAGCAGGGGCAGCGCCGCCAGCAGCACGCCCACGGCGGAGATCACGCCCAGCGCGCGCTTGCCGCGCTCGGATACGAACAGGTCGGCGACGAGGACGGCGAGTCCGGCCACGGCGGCGATGGTCGGCGGCGAGATCGCGAGCCAGTCGACGGACTGCACGACTCCCTGGGCCACCTGGGTTGCCTGAGCGGCTTGTGCGGCTTGTGTGGCCTGGGCGAGGACGGTCATCGGGTCACTCCCGGCAGGAGGTGCTGCACGGCGGGGTCGGTGAGTCCGAGGAGAACGGCGGGCCACAGGCCCGCGACGACGGTGAGCAGGACGAGGGGCGTCCACGCGACGTACTCGTACGTGCGCACGTCGGGGAGGCGCACGGTCGCCGTCGCCCCCGACTCCACGTCCGCCGCCGACTCCACGGGCTCCACGGGCTCCCGTTCCTCCAAGGGGGCGCCGCCCATGCAGACGCGGCGCACGACGACGAGCAGGTACCCGGCGGTGAGCAGGGTGCCGAGGCCGCCGAACGCCATGAAGACGACGAAGGCAGGCCGGCCGAGCCCGTCGGCGGGGTGGTACGCGCCGAGCAGCGTCAGCATCTCGCCCCAGAAACCCGCCAGTCCCGGCAGGCCGAGGGAGGCGACGGCGCCGAACGCGAGCAGCCCGCCGAAGCGCGGAGCCCTGCCGTACAGCGCGGCGCCGGTGGCGCCGGAGAGGGTGTCGAGGTCGGTGCTGCCGGTGCGTTCCTTGAGCGCGCCGACCAGGAAGAAGAGCAGCCCGGTGATGAGTCCGTGCGCGACGTTGGCGAACAGGGCGCCGTTGACGCCGGTTCGGGTCATCGTCGCGATGCCGAGCAGCACGAAGCCCATGTGCCCGACGGAGGAGTACGCGATCAGCCGCTTGAGGTCGCCCTTGGCGCCCTGCCGGGCGAGGGAGAGGCAGACGAGGGAGCCGTAGACGATGCCGACGACGGCGAAGGCGGCCAGATACGGGGCGAAGGTCCGCATGCCGTCCGGGGCGACCGGCAGCAGGATGCGTACGAAACCGTAGGTGCCCATCTTCAGCAGGACGCCGGCCAGCAGTACGGAGCCGACGGTCGGGGCGGCGGTGTGGGCGTCGGGCAGCCAGCTGTGCAGCGGCCACATCGGGGTCTTGACGGCGAGTCCGGCGCCGATGGCGAGCACCGCGATCAGCTGCGTGGTGTGGCTCAGGCCCGGCCCGTTGTCAGCGGCGAGTGCCACCATGTCGAACGTGCCGCCCTTGAGTCCGACGAGGAGGAGGCCGAGCAGCATCACGACGGAGCCGAGCAGCGTGTAGAGGATGAACTTCCAGGCCGCGGGGCCCCGTTCGGCGCTGCCCCAGCGCGCGATGAGGAAGTACATCGGGATGAGCACCATCTCGAAGGCGAGGAAGAAGAGCACCAGGTCGAGCGCGGCGAAGGTGGCGAGGGTGCCGGACTCCAGGAGGAGGATCAGCGCGACGAACGCCTGCGGGCTGCCGCCGCCCGGAGCCGTGGACTCGCCGCCCGTGCCTTTCGCACCGTGGCCGTAGCTGTAGAGCGCGCAGAGAAACGTCAGCAGTGCGGTGAGCACCAGGAGGGGGAGGGAGACGCCGTCGGTGCCCAGGTGCACGCGGATGCCGAGGGAGGGGATCCAGCTGACGTCCGACTCGGCCTGCATGGTGCCCGGGTGATCGGTGTCGAAGCCGAGGGCGAGCACGACCGAGGCGGCGAGGACGAGTCCGGTGACGGTGACGCCGTGCCGCAGCACGGCCTGCCCGGAGTCGCGCCCCCTGAGCCCGGGCGGCGGCGGCAGCAGCGCGGCGACGGCACCGAGCAGCGGGAGCAGGAGTACGCCGATGAGGAGGCCCTGCATGACGGTGTTGCTGACGGGGATCACGGTCAGGCCCCTCCGGTTCCGGCGGCGACGAGGACGACGGCCACGGCGAGCACCAGGGACCCCACGACCAGCGCGCTGAGGTAGGTCTGCGTGTTGCCGGTCTGGGTGCGGCGGACGAGCGTGCCGAGCAGGCCGGTGCCCAGGCCCGCGCCCCGTACGTAGCGGTCGACGACTTCGCGGTCGAGGAAGCGGGCGAGCCGGGCGGCGGCCTGCGTCGGCCGTACGAACAGGACGGTGTAGGCGGTGTCGAGCCGGAAGCCGTGCGCGGCGGCGCCGTGCAGCGGGCCCAGCAGCAGCCGTCCCGGGTCGGCCGGGTCGGGGGCGGCGGCGATGTCGCCGTAGGCGGGCTCATGGGTGGCGATGGCCTCGGCCTCCGACAGCGCCGCGTCGCCCTGCGGGTGCGCGGCGACCGCGCCCATCGGAGACCGGGCGGCGGCGAGGGCGGTGGTGTGCCGCCACGCCCCGTACATCACGAGGATGCCGGCGAGGGCGATGCCGGTGGCGAGCACGGAGGTGGTGAAGGTCGGCCCCAGGGAGCCGCTGTCGAACCAGCGGGGCAGCACGCCGTAGGCGAGGCCGAGGCCGAGGGAGGGGATGGCGAGCAGCCACAGCACGACGTTCATCACGGCGGGTTCGCGGCCGTGTGCCGAGGCGGCGGCCCGCGGACCCTCGCCGCGGAAGGCGAGCAGCCAGAGCCGGGTGGCGTACGCGGCGGTGAGGAACGCGCCCAGCAGCCCGGCCGCGAGCACGATCCAGCCCGCAAGGACCGGGGCGCCGGCGTGCCCGTCGCCGAACGCGGTGTGCTCCGCGGCGCCGAGCACCGCCTCCTTGGAGAAGAAGCCGCTGAAGGGAGGGAGGGCGGCGAGGGCCAGCAGGCCGACCGTCATCGTCCAGTAGGCGTCCGGCGCGATCTTGGTGAGGCCGCCCATCCGGGCCATCGCGGCGAGGGAGTTGGTGCCGGCGGCGTGGATGAGGACGCCCGCGGCGAGGAAGAGCAGCGCCTTGAACGCGCCGTGCACCAGCAGGTGGAAGACGGCCGCGCCGCGGTCGGTCACGGCCAGCGCGGCGGCCATGTAGGAGAGCTGACCGATCGTGGAGTAGGCGAGGACGCGTTTGATGTCGTCCTGGGCGAGCGCCGAGAGCGCCGAGCCGATCATGGTGACGGCGGCCATCAGCGCCAGTACGACCAGCGCGGCGGTGGAGGCGGCGAAGACCGGCAGCAGCCGGGCGACGAAGTACACGCCGGCGGCGACCATGGTGGCGGCGTGGATCAGCGCGGAGACCGGCGTGGGACCCGCCATCGCGTCGGGCAGCCAGGTGTGCAGCGGGAACTGCGCGGACTTGCCCGCGACTCCGGCGAGCAGCAGCAGCGCGATCAGGGTGGGGTGTGCCGGTTCGTAGGCGGACAGCTCGGAGGTGAGCCGGCTGGTGATGCCGCTGATCCGGAAGGTGCCCGCGTCGGAGGCGAGCACGAGGATGCCGATCAGGAAGGGCACGTCGCCGAGCTTGGTGACCAGGAACGCCTTGAGGGAGGCCGCTCGTGCCGCCTGGGTCTCCCAGTAGTGGCCGACCAGGAAGTAGGAGCAGATGCCCATCACCTCCCAGCCGACGAGCAGCACGATGAGGTCGTCGGCGTAGACGACGAGCAGCATCGCGGCGGTGAAGAGGGAGACGAAGGCGGCGTAACTGGCGTAGCGCGGGTCGTCGCGCAGATAGCCGGTGGAGTAGAGCTGCACGGCGGAGGCGACGACACCGACGAGGACCGCGACCAGGACGGCGAAGCCGTCCAGGTGGAGGGCGAGTTCGACGGGGAGTGCGGGGTTGCCGGTGGGGGTCAGCTCGGTGGCGGCCTTGAGGGGGGCACCGCCGCCCTGGCGTACGGCGACCATGACCGCGAACACCGTGGCCAGGAGGGTGGGCAGTACGGCCAGGGGCCGCGCGAAGCCGGGCGCGCGGCGGCCGGTGAGGAGGCTCGCGACCGCGCCGAGGAAGGGCAGCAGCGGTACGAGGGCCGCGAGGGTCGTGGTGCTCACGCGGTCTGCCTCCCGCTGTCAGTGGCAGGTGCCACAGTTGCCGTATCGCTCGAGTCGTCGCGCGGACCGTCGGGGCCGTCCGGGTCGTCGGGGCCCGCTCTCTCCCGCAGGTCGCGCAGCCGGTCGATGTCGGAGCTGCCGTGGGTGCGGTACACGAGCAGCACGATGGCGAGGCCGATGCCGATCTCGGCCGCGGCGATGGCGATGGTGAAGAGTGCGAGCGCCTGGCCCGTGTGCAGGGTGTCGCGGATCCAGACGTCGAAGGCGACGAGGTTGAGGTTGACGGCGTTGAGCATGAGCTCGACCGACAGCAGCATGAGGATGGCGTTGCGGCGGGCGAGGACGCCGTAGAGCCCGGTGCAGAAGAGGAGGGCGGCGAGCACGGCGGGATAGGCGAGGTGCATCAGCGCCGCCCCTCCTTCTCCTGGTTCCGGTGAGGCTCCCGGCGGGAAAGGACTATCGCGCCGACGAGAGCGGCGAGCAGCAGGACCGAGAGCGCTTCGAACGGCAGCACCCAGGCGCGGAAGAGCGCCTCGCCGGTGACCCTGGTGGACCCGGCGGTGCCGCCCAGGTCGATCCAGCTCGTACGGAAGGCGTCCACGACGAGGGTGACGAGGGTGGCGGCCGAGACGACGGCGACACCGAGGGCCACCCAGCGGTTGCCGGAGTCGGCGTCCGGCGACCGCCCTATCGGCGCCTTGGTGAGCATCAGCCCGAAGAGCAGGAGCACGACGACGGAACCCACGTAGATGAGGACCTGGACCCAGGCGATGAACTCTGCGGTGAGGAGCAGGTATTCGACGGCCACCCCGCCCAGCGCCGCCACCAGCCACAGCGCCGCGTGCACGAGCTGCTTGGTGGTGACGGTGACGAGGGCGGCGCCGAGGGTGGCGAGACCGACCAGCACGAAGACTATCTCGACACCGGTCGGGGAGAGGAACCCGGGGTGGACCGGTTGGGCTGCGGCGAGATTCACGCGTCGCCCTCCCGCTCGGGCTCGGCCTGCTGCGACTCGGTTTGCTGGGCCTGCTGGGCCGCGAGCTTGTCGGCGGCCTTGCGGGCGGCGGCCAGCTCCTTGGGCTCCTCGGCGGCCGGGTCGAGGGCGGGCGGCTCCGGCACCGTCCACATCCACTCGCGGAGCTTGTCCCGCTCGTGGGTGAGTTCGCGGATGTCGGTCTCCGCGTACTCGAACTCCGGTGACCAGAACAGCGCGTCGAAAGGACAGACCTCGATGCAGATACCGCAGTACATGCAGAGCGCGAAGTCGATGGCGAAGCGGTCCAGCACGTTGCGGCTGCGCTCGCGTCCCCCGGGAGCGGAGGGAGGCACGGTCTCCTTGTGCGAGTCGATGTAGATGCACCAGTCCGGGCACTCGCGGGCGCACAGCATGCAGACCGTGCAGTTCTCCTCGAACAGCCCGATCACCCCGCGGCTGCGCGGCGGCAACTCGGGCTGTACGTCCGGATAGTGCGCGGTGACCGAACGGCGGGTCATCGTGCGCAGGGTGACGGCCAGGCCCTTGGCCAGTCCGGCGCCGGGCACGGGCATTACTGGATCACCACCTTGACGACGCCGGTGAGGGCGATCTGGAGGAGGGCGAGCGGTACGAGCACGGTCCAGGCGACGCGCTGGATCTGGTCCTCGCGCAGCCGCGGGTAGCTCACCCGCAGCCAGATGACGACGAAGGCGAGCAGCGCGGTCTTGAGCAGCGTCCACACCCAGCCGAGCTCGTCCGAGAACGGGCCGTGCCAGCCGCCCAGGAAGAGCACGGCCGTCAGCGCGGAGAGCACGACGATGCCCGCGTACTCGGCGAGCAGGAAGAGCGCGAAACGGAGGCCGGTGTACTCGGTGTAGGCGCCGAAGATGATCTCGGAGTCGGCGACCGGGGCGTCGAAGGGAGGGCGTTGCAGTTCGGCGAGCCCGGCGGTGAAGAAGACCAGCCCGCCGGTGATCTGCCAGGGCAGCCACCACCACTGCCAGGCGTCCAGGATGCCCGGCAGCGAGACGGTACCGGCGGCCATGGCGACCGAGGCCGCCGCGAGCAGCATCGGCAGCTCGTACGCCATCAGCTGCGCGGCGGTGCGGAGTCCGCCGAGGAGGGAGAACTTGTTGGCCGAGGCCCAGCCGCCCATGAGCGAGCCCAGCACGCCCACGCCCAGCACGGCGAGCACGAAGAAGACGCCCGCGTCGATGACCTGGCCGACTCCCGTGGTCGGCGAGGGGGCGACCGGGATCGCGATCAGCACGACGAGGTAGGGCAGCAGCGCGACGGCGGGGGCCAGCTGGAAGATGCGCCGGTCCGCGCCGCTGGGCACGATGTCTTCCTTCTGGGCGAACTTCACGCCGTCGGCGACGAGTTGCGCCCAGCCGTGGAAGCCGCCCGCGTACATGGGACCGACCCGGCCCTGCATGTGGGCCATCACCTTGTGCTCGGTCTGTCCGACGAGCAGCGGCAGTACGAGCAGCGCGAGCAGCACCGCCGCCAGCCGGATGACGACGTCGAGCACGTCCATCAGGCGCCACCCTCCGTCGGTTCGTCGCGGCCGCGGTCGCTGTTGCCGCGGTCGCTGTTGCCGCCACCCTCGCCGGCGTCAGCCTCGCCGGCGCCGCTGTCGCCGCCGGACGGCCGCTTGCCGGCCTCGCGCCATGGCGCGTCGTCCCCGCGCTGACTCGCCGAGCCCGAGCTCGCGGAGCGCGTACGCCGGGCGGGACGGTCACCTCCCGCGCCTGCGGCGCCCTCCCCGGCCGGCCCGCCTGCGCCC
>NZ_JBOHCV010000729.1:0-4766 GCF_050698815.1 Streptomyces sp. | reverse complement strand
CCACCATGCCGCTGCGGATACCGCGCCGCTCGCAGAAGTCCTCGGCCTTCTCGTAGTACTCCTGCTGCACCTCCAGCGCGGAGGCCTCGCGGCCGCTGGCGAGCCGGACCTTGCGCTGACCGGTGATGTCGTGGCTGACCTCGCGGATGGCCCGGATCGGGTTCTCCAGGGTGAGGTCGCGCATGACGGTGCCGGCCTCGATCATGCGGAGCACGAGGTCGGTCGCGCCGACCTTGAGCAGCATGGTCGTCTCCGACATGTTCGAGTCGCCGACGATGACGTGAAGCCGGCGGTAACGCTCCGCGTCCGCGTGCGGCTCGTCGCGGGTGTTGATGATGGGCCGGGAGCGGGTTGTCGCGGAGCTGACGCCCTCCCAGATGTGCTCGGCCCGCTGGCTGACGCAGTAGACGGCCCCGCGCGGGGTCTGCAGCACCTTGCCCGCGCCGCACACCAGCTGACGCGTGACCAGGAAGGGGATGAGCACATCCGCCAGCCGCGAGAACTCCCCGTGCCTGGCCACCAGGTAGTTCTCGTGGCAGCCGTAGGAGTTGCCCGCCGAGTCGGTGTTGTTCTTGAAGAGATAGACGTCGCCTGCGATGCCCTCCTCGTGCAGGCGGCGTTCGGCGTCGACGAGCAGACCCTCCAGGATGCGCTCGCCTGCCTTGTCGTGGGTGACCAGCTCGGTCACGCTGTCGCATTCGGGGGTCGCGTACTCGGGGTGGGAGCCCACGTCGAGATACAGGCGGGCGCCGTTGCGCAGAAACACGTTGCTGCTGCGGCCCCATGACACGACACGGCGGAAGAGGTACCGCGCCACCTCGTAAGGGGACAGACGCCGCTGTCCCCGGAACGTACACGTGACGCCGTACTCGTTCTCCAGCCCGAAGATTCGGCGGTCCATGACTGAACATTACGCCTGACGGCCTGTTCTGAAACCGGGTTCGGCAGCACCGTTGCGATCATTTTCCGCCCCCGTGACCGGTGCTGACACATGGCCAGGACCTGCGGCAAGACCCTCGACGGCGACGGTGCCGGTGCGGGTACCGGCCCCGGCCAGAGCCCGCCCCGTCAGCAGCAGCACGCACAGCGCCGCGACGCCCCCGGCTCCGGCGACCGAGAAGCCCGCCGCGTCCCCGCCCCACTCGATGACCGGGCCGACCACGGCCGTACCCGCGGCGGCGCCGACCCCGAAGGTGGTGACCAGCCAGGAGAAGGCTTCGGTGACGGTGCCCGACGGGGCATGCCGGTCCACGACGACGAACGCGCAGGCCAGCGCCGGGGCCAGGAAGACGCCCGAGAGGCCCGCCAGCGCCGTCATCGCGGCCACGCCGGGCACCAGCATCAGCGGAAGGTATCCGGCGGCAAGGGCGAAAACCAGCCATACCAGCCGCCGCTCCGGCACTCCGGCCCAGTTCCGCGCTCCGTACACCACACCACCGATGAGCGCTCCGAAACCCAGGGCGGAGAGCAGATAACTGGAGATGAGGGCTTCCCCGTGGTCGTCCGCGTAGCTGACGGCGGCGACCGCTATGGAGCCGAGGGCGAGACCGACGAAGAAGAACGAGCCGAGCAGCGCGAGCAGTCCGGCCGAGCGGAGTGCGCCCAGCCAGTGCGCCTCGCGCGGGTCGGAACGCCATGCGCGGGACGGTGGCGAGAGAACCACCCAGAGCGCGCCGAGCACCCCGAGCGCGTTGATGACCAGCAGTGCCGCCGCCTCGTTCCCGAAAGCGACGAGCAGGGTCACCAGCAGCGGCCCGGCGGCGAACATCACTTCCTGGGCGACCGCGTCCAGGGCGTACGCCCTGTGCACTCTGTCGGGACCCTTGAGCACACTCGGCCACAGCGCCCGCAGGCCTCCCTCGAGCGGCGGTGTGAACAATCCCGCGATCAGCACCGACACCGCCGCCAACGGCACGGGGTCGATGCCGACCAGCGCGAACAGCGCCATGCCCAGCGCGGAGAGCGACGCCCCCGTGAACATCACCCGCGGCTGGCCGTACAGGTCGACGAGCCGTCCCAGCAGCGGCTGCCCCACCGCGGTCGCGAGCCCGTACACGGCGGACAGCACGCCCGCCAGTGTGTAACCGCCGCCCTCGGCGCGGGTGAAGAGGACGATCGCGAGCGGCGCCGTGGCGTTCGGGAGTCTGCCGATCAAGGTGCCCGTGAGCAGCCGCATCGCGTGCCGTGCGCGGAGCAGCTCGGCATAGCCCGTCGCCATCACCGGCTCCTCACACTCACCGCGTGGATCAGTTGTACGTATAACGTCCGCCGTCATACGTATCATGTCGCTGACCCACGGTCCACCCCGGCACGTCGTGCCACGGGCCGGGAAGGAGCGGCACGGATGGCGACCACCCGGCCCACCAGCCGCGATGTCGCCCGGCACGCGAGCGTCTCACAGGCGACGGTCTCCCTCGTGCTGGGCGGGAAATGGCAGGGACGGGTCTCACCACGTACGGCCGAAACCGTGCGGGCGGCCGCCCGCACACTCGGCTACCGGCCCAATCTCGCCGCTCGCAGCCTCCGGCTGGGCCGCACCCGCACGGCACTGATCGTCGTCCCCGCCCTGACCCATGACTACTTCGCCCGGGTGCATGCGGGCGCCTCGGGCGTCGCCGCGGAGCACGACTTCGGTGTGGTCCTCTATCCGTCACCCGAGGGAACCGGCCCGGCTGTCGACCCGTTCGGCTCCGCACGTGCCGCACTGGACGGCGTGATCGCCTCCTCGATGGCTCCCGAGGCGCTGGCCGCGCTGCGCGGGGGAGGACTGCCCCTGGTCATGCTGGACAGCGATCCGCAGGGCGACCGCGCCGCCGCCACCGTCAACTTCGACATCTCCGACGGCATGCACCAGGCCGCCGGGCACGTGCTCGGCCTGGGGCACCGGCGCATCGCGCACCTTGCCGCCGCGGTGGACACCTGGACCTTCGGCGTACGGGCGCGTGCCCTGGCACAGGCCCTGCGGGGGACGGCGGGAACCAGCCTGCGGACCGAGCCGGCCGATCTCAGTGTCGAGGACGCCCTTCGTGCCGCGACCCGCGCCCTGACGGCCGCCCCCCGGCCCACCGCGCTGATCTGTGACGACGACCTGCTGGCGGCAGGAGCGTGCAAAGCCGCGAGGAGACTGGGACTGCGTGTTCCGCAGGACGTCTCCGTGACGGGATTCGACGACCTGAGTCTGGCGACGGCGCTGGAACCCGAGTTGACGACCGTGCGGCTGCCCGCCGAAGAGGTCGGCGCCGCGGGCATGCGCGCGCTGCTGACCGTGCTGGCGGGCCGTACGGCACACACCCCGGTGCTCCCGGTCGAACTGGTCTGCCGGGGCTCCACGGCCCCGCCCGCAGCCGGCCGCTGAGCAACGAAGCGTGCCCCGGCGGGCGTTGGCCCGCCGGGGCACGAGGTGATGCGAGGGGACGCCCGATCAGTCGTCGGCCTCCGGCTCCGCGTCCGTCGACTCGGAGGACGCGTCCTCGTCCGCCGGGCCGCCGGCCGAGGAGGTGTCGCTCTCCCCCAGCAGACGCTTGAGCTGAGAGCCCAGCACCCGCTTGAACTTGCGCTGTTGCGGTCGGCTGCGGTCGAGCAGGGCCACCTCCAGCTGGTCCGCTGTCAGCTCACGTTCGCCGCCGTTGTTGTCCCGGGCCAGGGACTCCATGCCGAGCTTGACCGCTTCGGCCAGCGTCATGTCGTCACGGTGCCGCTGCTCCAGGTACGTGTTGATCTGGTCGGAGTTGCCGCCGACCGCGAGCGAGCCGTGCTCGTCCACGATGGAGCCGTCGTGCGGCAGCCGGTAGATCTGGTCGTCCTCGGGCGCGTCGCCGACCTCCGCGACGATCAGTTCGACCTCGTACGGCTTCTCCGCGGCGCTGGAGAAGATGGTGCCCAGCGTCTGGGCGTAGACGTTGGCCAGGCCGCGCGCGGTCACGTCGTCGCGGTCGTAGGTGTAGCCACGCAGGTCCGCGTAGCGCACGCCACCGATCCGCAGATTCTCGAACTCGTTGTACTTGCCGACTGCGGCGAAGGCGATCCGGTCGTAGATCTCGCTGACCTTGTGCAGCGCGCGGGAGGGGTTCTCGGCAACGAACACGATGCCCTCGGCATACTGCAGCACGACCACGCTGCGCCCGCGCGCGATGCCCTTGCGGGCGTACTCGGCGCGGTCCGCCATGGCCTGCTGGGGTGAGACATAGAACGGCGTCGACACCGGCTATCCGTCCCTTTCTGATCGACGACTGCTAGCGGACCGAGCGGGCTAGAGGACCGGGGCCTGCGGCCCGTTGGGCTGCTGCAGACGGCCCTCGTGCACCGTCCGGGCGATCTCGGAGACCTCCGCCTCGGCCAGCTTCCGGTAGCCGTCCTCGGTGATCACCGTCACGATCGGGTAGATCTTCCGCGCCAGGTCGGGCCCGCCGGTGGCCGAGTCGTCGTCCGCCGCGTCGTACAGCGCCTGGACAACCACCGTGGACGCCTCCTGCTCCGTCAGCTCCCCGTGGAAGAGCTTCTTCAGCGAGCCGCGGGCGAATACGGAACCGGAGCCGACGACGGCGAAGCCCAGCTCCTCGGACCTCCCGCCCGTGACGTCGTAGCTGAAGATGCGCCCCGTCTCCCGGTTCACGTCGTAACCGGCGAAGAGCGGCACCACGGCCAGGCCCTGCAGGGCCATGCCCAGATTGCTGCGGATCATCGTCGACAGCCGGTTCGCCTTGCCCTCCAGGGACAGCTGCGACCCCTCGACTTTCTCGAAGTGCTCGAGCTCGAGCTGGAACAGC
>NZ_JBOHCV010000728.1:0-3383 GCF_050698815.1 Streptomyces sp. | reverse complement strand
GTCGGTGCCGGGCACGCAGGCGGCGAGCAGGACGGTGCCGAGTGCCAGCCCGAGAGCCGCACGGCGGCGCGAGACATCGCGGCGGCTCGGGCCGCTCCGGCGGAGAGTGCGCATGGAGGTCTCCTCTGGGCGCCGCAGCGGTCAGGACGCGCGGAATCCGATGGTCGGGGTGGCCCGGCGCAGCGCCGAGTCGCGGTTGGCGGCGGGCAGCAGGTCGGACAGGAAGCGGTAGCGCCGCATCACGTCCTCGCCCTGGCCTCCGCAGCGGGTGGCGTACTGCCACCAGGCGGCGATCTCGGGCCAGCCGGGCGCGGAGAGCGAGCCGCCGAAGTGCTGCACGGACAGGGCGGCGGTGAGGTTGGCGAAGGCGAGGCGGTCCGCGAGGGGCCAGCCGGCGAGCGTCCCGCTGACGAAACCGGCCACGAAGACGTCACCGGCTCCCGTCGGGTCCAGCGCTTCGACGGGCAGCGCGGGCACGTCCGCGCTCTCGCCGGTCAGCGAGTCGACGGCGACCGCCCCGCCCGCGCCCTTGGTGACCACGGCGATCGGCACGAGTTCGGCCAGCGCCCTCACCGCCTCGGCGGGGCTGTCGGTGCGGGTGTAGTGCTGGGCCTCGACGGCGTTGGGCAGGAAGGCGTGGCAGTAGGCGAGGTCCGCGAGGGTGTCGGGATCCCAGGCGCCCGTCTCGTCCCAGCCCACGTCGGCGAAGATCTTGCTGCCCTCGTCGTACGCCTCGCGCACCCAGTTCTCCATCCGCCCCGGCGAGAGCGAGGTGAAGCAGGCGCGGGAGCGGGGCCGTTGGGCGACGCTCACGCAGGGGGCCGGAGCCTCGTGGCCGTGCGAGACCATCGTCCGTTCGTCCTCGTACGCCATCGAGACGGTGACCGGCGAGTGCCAGCCGGGCGCGCGGTGGGAGGGGGTGAGGTCGATGCCCTCGTTGTCGGCCAGGGACTCCCAGCAGTAGTCGCCGTAGACGTCGTCGCCGAAGGCGGCGGCCAGCGAGGTGCGCAGGCCGAGCCGCCGCAGGGCGGTGGCCATGTTGGCCACCCCGCCGGGACTGGACCCCATGCCGCGCGCCCAGGACTCGGTGCCGCGGACGGGCGCGTGATCGAGCCCGGTGAGGATGATGTCGAGGAAGACGGTGCCGGTCAGGAAGACGTCCTGCTCCGGGCCGCCGTCGTCGCGCAGCGCTGCCAGCGGGTCCAGTGCCGCTGACGTCGGCGCCGGCTGCGCGCTCCCGGTCGTGCTCACTTCTCTTCCGCCCCTTCTCCGACTCACCCGACATCGCCGGTTCACCGCGAGGCTGTCTGAAAACCCACCGTCGCCGTGAGCGATACCTTGCACGTCGAGACGGAGAAGTGCAAGACCTCGGTCACACTCGCGCAAAGCCGCTCAGTCGCGCTACATTGCCGGGCATGTTGCGCGAAAGCCGCCACGAACAGCTGCTGCGGGTCCTCCGCGAGGAGGGCGTGCTGCCGGTCGGCCGGATCGCCGAGCGGCTGCGGGTCAGTGAGGCCACGGCGCGCCGCGACCTCGACGACCTCGGCAAAGCAGGCAGGCTGACCCGCGTCTACGGCGGCGCCGTGGCCCGTGAACCGGCCGAACGGCCCTTCGCCGACGAGGAGGTGGACGACCTCGCGGGCAAGGACGCGATCGCCCGCCGCGCCGCCCGCACGGTCGAGGACGGGGAGATGGTGCTGCTCGACATCGGCACCACGACGCTGCAGCTCGCACGGCAGTTGCACGGACGGCAGATCACCGTGGTGACCAGCAATCTCGCGGTCTACGAGGAGCTGCGCGACGACGCGGAAGTCACCCTCGTGCTGCTGGGCGGCCAGGTGCGCCGCAACTACCGCTCGCTGGTGGGCTTCCTGACCGAGTCGAGTCTCGGGCAACTCCGCGTCGACCGGCTGTTCCTGGGCACCAGCGGCGTGCTGCCGGACGGCCGGGTGCTGGACACCACCGACATCGAAGTGCCGGTCAAGAAGGCGATGTTGGCCTCGGCCCGCCAAGTCGTGCTGCTCGCCACCGCGCGGAAATTCCCCGGCACGGGGACGGCCCGTATCTGCGGGCCGCAGGACATCGACGTACTGATCACCGACCAGGCATCCGACCCCGGCACCCTCGCCACCTTCGGCGAGGCCGGGGTGGAGGTGGCCGTGGCGGCGGGAGAGGCAGGAGAGGCATGAGGCTGACCGTGCTGGGCGGTGGCGGGTTCCGGGTGCCGCTGGTGTACCGGGCGCTGCTCGAGGACACCGGCGACGTCGCGGGCCGCATCACCGAACTCGTCCTCCATGACACCGACCGCGGCAGGCTGGACGCCATCACCTCGGTCCTCGCCCACCAGGCCGGACAGCAGGGCCGGCCCGCGCCCGCGGTCCGTGCCACCACCGACCTGGACGACGCACTGCGCGGCGCCGACTTCGTCTTCTCCGCGATCCGCGTCGGCGGTCTGGCGGGCCGCACCCGTGACGAGCGCGTCCCGCTCGCCGAGGGCGTACTGGGCCAGGAGACGGTGGGCGCGGGCGGGGTGCTCTACGGACTGCGTACGCTCCCGGTCGCCGTCCGCATCGCCGAACGGGTCGCCGCTCTCGCCCCCGACGCCTGGGTCATCAACTTCACCAACCCGGCGGGCATGGTCACCGAGGCGATGAGCCGCGTCTTCCGCGAACACGGGCTGGGCGACCGCGTGATCGGGATCTGCGACTCCCCCGTCGGACTGTGCCGGCGCGCCGCCCGCGCCCTCGGCACGGACCCCGACCGCGCCGACTACGACTACGTGGGCCTCAACCACCTGGGCTGGCTGCGCCGGGTCGTGGTCGACGGCCGGGACCGGCTGCCCGAACTGCTGGGCGACGGCGCCCGGCTGGAGTCCTTCGAGGAGGGCAAGCTCTTCGGCGCCGACTGGCTGCGGACGCTGGGCGCGCTGCCCAACGAGTACCTGCACTACTACTACTTCAACCGGGAGGCGGTGGACTCCCTCCAGCGGGCGGACGCCACCCGCGGCGAGTTCCTGCACGAGCAGCAGTCCCGGTTCTACGAGGAGCTGCGACCTGGCGACCCCTCGGCGGCGTACGCGGCCTGGGACCGTACCCGCCGGGAGCGCGAGGAGACCTACATGGCCGAGAGCCGGGAGGCCACCGGCGGCTGGCAGCGCGACAGCTGCGACCTGGACGGCGGCGGCTACGACCGGGTCGCCCTGGCCCTGATGCGGGCCATCTCCCGCAACGAACGCACGACCCTGATCCTCAACGTGCCCAACCGCACCGCCGTGCCGGGCCTGGACGCGGATGCCGTGGTGGAGGTGCCCTGCCTGGTCGACGCCGGCGGCGCCCGGCCCCTGTCGGCCGGCGCCGTCGCCCCGGACCAGCTGGGCCTGATGC
>NZ_JBOHCV010000727.1:0-5454 GCF_050698815.1 Streptomyces sp. | reverse complement strand
CGGCGATGCCGCAGCACAGACCGGAGAGCAGATACAGCAGCAGCCGCTGCCGCCGCACGGCGATGCCGGCCAGCCGGGACGCCTCGGCGTTGCCGCCGACCGCCACGGTGCGGCGTCCGAAGGTGGTACGGCCCAGCACGAGCCAGCCCAGTACGGCGACCGCGGCGAAGACCAGCACCAGCGGCGGAACCCCGAGCACGTAGCTGTCGGAGACGCCCAGGTCGAGGACGGGCTGCACCGTCACCACCTGCGTCTTGCCGTCGCTGATGAGCAGGGCCAGGCCGCGCGCCGAGGCGAGCATCGCGAGGGTGGCGATGAAGGGCACCATCGGCCCGTACGCGATGAGCGTGCCGTTGACGAGTCCGCAGCCCAGCCCCACCGCCACCGCGCACAGCAGCATGCCGCCCAGGCCGAAGTCCTGGGTGGCCACCGTGGTCGCCCACACCGAGGCCAGCGCGACGATCGCGCCGACCGACAGGTCGATGCCGCCGCCGATGATGACGAAGGTGACGCCGACGGTGACGACGCCGATGACGGAGGACTGGGTCAGGATGAGCTGGAGGTTGTCCGCGGTCAGGAACTGTTCCGGCTTGGTGAACGCCCCGACCGTCACCAGCGCCACGAGCACCCCGACGAGGGAGAGGTGGCGCAGGCTGAGCCGCGGCGCACCGATGCCGCGCCGGGCCGGTGATGCGGGGGGCGGCGGTGATGCCGGTGACGCCGGCGGTGGCGTCGGCTTCGACGACGGCTCGGGCTCCTGCACCGCGTCGGCGCCGGGTGAGCTCAGCACGACGGGCTCCCTTCCATGACGAGGTCGAGCACCCGGTGCTCGTCGAGCTCCGGGGCGGGGGCGGTGTGCACGACGCGGCCCTCACGCAGGACCAGCACCCGGTCGGCCAGGCCGAGGACTTCGGGCACTTCGCTGGAGACGAGGAGGACCGCGACGCCGGAGTCGGCGAGGCGGCGGATGACGGTGTAGAGCTCGGTGCGGGCGCCGACGTCGACGCCGCGGGTGGGTTCGTCCAGCAGCAGCACCCGGCACTCGCGCAGCAGCCAGCGCGCGAGGACCACCTTCTGCTGGTTGCCGCCGGACAGGGTGCGCACGTCGCGGTCGGGGTCGTCGGGGTGCAGGGCGAGCTCACGGGTGCGGGCGCGGGCCGCCGCGCGCTCACCGCCGCGGTCGAGCCAGCCGCCGCGGGAGAAGCGGGACAGTGCGGAGACCGAGACGTTGCGGGTGACGGACTCCAGCATCAACAGGGCCTGGGACTTGCGCTCTTCGGGAGCGAGGCCGATGCCGGCCCGGACGGCGGCGGTGACGTTCCCCGGCGGGACCGGTTCACCGTCGACGACGACGCGGCCCGCGGTGGGACGGCGGGCGCCGGAGAGGGTTTCCAGGATCTCCGAGCGGCCGGAGCCGACCAGCCCGGCGAGGCCGACGATCTCTCCCGGGCGCAGCTCCAGGTCGAGGGGCGCGAACTCGCCCGCGCGGGTGAGGCCTTCGGCGCGCAGCACGGGCGGGGGCGCCTGCGTGGGCGGGCCGGCGCCCGGGCGTGCGGGGAAGGCGTACTGCACGTCGCGGCCGGTCATCAGGGCGACGAGATCGCGGGTCGGGGTGTCTCGGGCGGGCAGCCCGCCCGCCGCGACCCGCCCGTCCTTGAGCACCGAGACGCGGTCACCGATCCGGCGGATCTCCTCCAGCCGGTGCGAGATGTAGACGACGGCGACGCCCTCCGCGGTGAGCCCGCCGACGATGCGGAAGAGGTTGTCGACCTCGTCCGGGTCGAGTGCGGCGGAGGGTTCGTCCATGACGATGAGACGTACGTCGTGGGAGAGGGCGCGGGCCATGGAGACGATCTGCGCTCCGGCGGCGGACAGCGCGCCCACCAGGACGTCCGGGTGGATCTCGGGATGGCCGAGCCGGCTCATCAGATCGGCGGCGCGGGTACGGGCGTCGCGCGCCCGGATGAAGCCGCGGGTGGCGACCTCGTTGCCGAGGAAGATGTTCTCGGTGACCGACAGGTGCTCCACCAGGTCGAGTTCCTGGTAGATGGTGGCGATGCCCAGGCGCATGGCGGCCACCGGGGTGTGGAGTCGCACGGCTTCGCCCTGCCAGCGGATCTCGCCCTCGTCGGGCTGGTGGGCGCCGGCCAGCACCTTGATCAGGGTCGACTTGCCGGCACCGTTCTGCCCGAGCAGGCAGTGCACTTCGCCGGGCTCGACGTCGAGGTCGACGCCGTCCAGCGCCCGTACCCCGGGGAAGGACTTGGTGATGCGGGTCATCGTGAGCAGGGGAGCTGGTGGCGCCATGGCGGGCCTCCGTGCGTGCGGGCATACGGGACCGTGCGGGGCAGTGCAGTGCTGGTGCTGTGCTGCGACGTGCTCGGTGCGGTGCGGTGCTGCGCGCGCTGTACGACGAAGGCGGTTGCCGCCGGCGTACTCGAATGCCGACGGCCGGGGTCAGGCCGGGGAGAAGAGGTGGTCGCTGATGAGCCGGGCGGCGCCGGTCACCCCGGCCACCTGACCCAACTCGCCCAGCACGATGGGGAGATTGCCGGTCGCCAGTGGCAGTGACTGGCGGTAGACCTGGGTACGGATGCTGGCCAGCAGCGTGTGACCGAGCCCGGTCACGCCGCCGCCGATCACCACCAGTCCGGGGTTGAAGAAGCTGACGAGGCCGGCGATGACCTGGCCGACCCTGGTGCCGCCGTCCCGGATGAGATCGAGTGAGGTGCCGTCCCCGGCCGCGGCGGCGTCCGCGACATCCGCGGCGGTGAGCCGGCCGGCCGACTCCAGCCTGGCGGCCAGCTCGGCCGAGGACTCGTCCCGCGCCGCGCTCTCGGCGTCCCGGGCGAGCGCCGCCCCGCCGAAGTACGCCTCCAGACAGCCGCGGTTGCCGCAGGCGCACGGGCGGCCGTCCGGCTCGACCTGGATGTGCCCGATGTCGCCGGCGCTGCCGGTCGTGCCGCGGTGGACCTCGCCGCCGACGACGATCCCGCAGCCGATGCCGGTGCCGATCTTGACGCAGAAGAAGTCCCGTACGGAACGGGCGACTCCGGCCTGCATCTCCCCCATCGCGATGAGGTTCACGTCGTTGTCGACCATGACCGGGCAGCCCAGCTCCTGGCTGAGCGCCTCCCGGACGGGGAAACCGTCCCAGCCGGGCATGATCGGCGGCGCCACCGGCACGCCCTCGGGGAACCGGACGGGGCCCGGCACACCGATCCCGGCGCCGTCGAAGCCCTCGGCGACTCCGGAGGCGCGGAGCTTGGCGACCATGGCGAGGACCTGGTCGAAGACGGCGACCGGGCCCTCGCGTACGTCCATGGGCTGGTTGAGGTGACCCAGGATCTCCAACTCGGGGTTGGTGACGGCCACATCGATGGACGTGGCCCCGATGTCGACGCCGAGGAAGCGGAGTCGCGGCGAGAGCCGCACGTTGTGCGAGCGGCGTCCGCCGCGGGAGGCGGCGAGCCCGTCGGCGACCACCAGGCCCGTCTCCAGCAGCCGGTCGATCTCCACGGCGAGCTTGGAGCGGGAAAGGTCGACCTGATCACCCAGCTCGGCACGGGAGTTGGGGCCGCCGTCCCGCAGCAGGCGGAGCAGTCGAGCCTGGTGTGCGTTCGCGGGCCGAGCTGTCATGCGTCTCACGGCTACCCTCCCCTGGCCTTCGGCAGGGGCGACCCCCACCCCCGCGTTCCGCTGCGTCGACCGCTCCCAGGAGTGCGGGCGCCACCCGGGATCGACTGGGAACGTATCAGCGGTCGTCGCCGCGGGGAAGAAGTTCTGCGGGAATCCCTTCGACTTTTCCCAGGTAATGGACAAAGGTCGGCTGCCCGGCCGCCTGTCAGGCGCTGTCAGCTCTGCGAGCGCTCGTGGTAGGAGTGCCGCGTGTGTTCCGTGTGTGCGCGCATGACCTGGGTCGCGCGCGACCCGTCACCGGCGGCGATGGCGGCGATCAGCTCTCGGTGCTCGATCCAGGACTGGGCGCCGCGCTGACGCGCCACCGGCGTGTAGTACCAGCGCACCCGGCGGTCGACCTGGCCCGCGAGCTCCGCGAGAACGGCGTTACCCGCCAGGCCCATCACCCGCGCGTGGAAGGCGGCGTTCGCCTCCACGACCGCCTCGACCTCGTCGCGGGCGACCGCCGCCTCACCGCGCGCGCACAGTTCCTCCAGTTCCGCGATGCCCGCGGGCTCGGCGTTGACCGCCGCGAGCCGCGCCGCCTCGGCCTCCAGCAGCGTCCGCACGGTCAGCAGCTGGTCGGCCTCCTCCTCGGTCGGCTCGTGGACGAACGCACCCTGCGCGGGGCGCAGATCGACCCAGCCGTCGGTGTTCAGACGCTGCAGCGCTTCCCGTACGGGCTGCCGGGAGACCCCGAGATGATGGGCCAGCTCGCTCTCGACGAGATGCTGGCCCGGGCGCAGGGCACGCGTGGTGATGAGTTCCAGCAGAGCGTCGTAGACACGCTCCCGCAGCGGGCCCGGGCGCTGCAGCTTGGGCATGGCACCTTCCGGCAGTCCTGCGGACAGCATCTGCGACTCCTGACCTTCGACAGCACAGGCTTGGCTTTTGTCTACAGTCTACGGAGTGCACTGTGCGGGTGGCGGGCAACAAGCCATCTTCACCCGCCCTTTGTGACCCGTCACACGCGCCGGATGCAGGGCGCCCGGCGAATATTGCCGCGCGGGCCGGCACCGCCTCGTGCCACAGTCCCCTCCATGGAGCCCGACTGGATGCCCGACGAACTCGCCCACGGCGGCCCCGAGCACTTCGACGCCGGTTTCATCGCCGGCTTCGACCGTAAACAAGGCCATCCCGATCCGAGTGCCGACATCGCGCTGCTGCACGGACACGGGCTGTCCGCTTCCTCCGTCGTCGTCGACTTCGGCGCCGGCACCGGGCAGTTCGCCGTCCCGGCCGCACGGCACTTCGGACGGGTCGTCGCGGCCGAGATCTCCCCCGCGATGCGGGACGTGCTGCGCGAGCGCGCCACGGCCGAAGGGCTCTCCTCGCTCGAGTGCGCGCCCGGCGGCTTCCTCACCTACGAGCACACCGGCGCACCGGCCGACGCCGTCTTCACCCGCCACGCGCTGCATCAACTGCCCGACTTCTGGAAGGTCCACGCGCTGCGCCGCATCGCCGGGATTCTCCGGCCCGGCGGCCTGCTGCGCGTGCACGACCTCATCTACGATTTCCAGCCGGACGAGACGGAGCACTTCCTCGAGAACTGGCTGGCCGGCGCGGCGGACGACCCCGCGGTCGCCTATACGCGCGCGGACCTGGCCGAGCACGTCCGGACCGAACACAGCACCTTCCGCTGGCTGTTCGAACCCATGCTCACCGCCACGGGTTTCGAGATCGTCGACACGGAGTTCCGTGCCTCTGCCTACGGCTCGTACACCTGCGTGAAGCGCTGAGCTCACGCGAAAAGGGCGGCTTCCGGCAGTAGTGCCG
>NZ_JBOHCV010000726.1:0-2587 GCF_050698815.1 Streptomyces sp. | reverse complement strand
GTCCCGGGCGACCGGATCGCGGTGCTGGGGGCCGGCACGCTGGGACTGCTCGCCGTGCAGCTGCTGGCAGCGCACTCCCCCGCCGAACTGCTGGTGATCGACCCCCGGACAGCCCGTGCGGAGCTGGCCCTGACGATGGGCGCGACGCACGTACGCGCGCCCGCGGACGCCGCGGATGACGGTGGCGGTGACGGCGGGCATGACGGCGGGCATGACGGCTACGACGTCGTGCTGGAGACCGCGGGCGCGCCCAGCACCGCTCACGACGCGTGCGTGCTCGCGCGGCGCGGCGGACGGGTCGTACTCACCGGCATGTTCGAGCCCGGCGCGCAGGGCATCGATCCGGTTCATCTCTCGGTCAGCCAGCTCACCATCCGGTCGGTCTTCGGCGCACCGCCCGCCGCTTGGTCCTATGCGGTACGGGCGTTCGACGCCGGGCTGCTCGACCCCGCACCGCTCATCACGCACGAGCTGCCGCTGACCCGGTTCGGCGAAGCCATCGGCCTGGTCGGCAGCGGCGACCCCACGGTCGGGAAGGTGCTGCTGCGGCCCTGAGTCCCCCCGACATCCGCCGCCCCCCGTCGGTTTCCCCGATCGAAGAGTCAGGAGCACCGTGCCCACCGCCTCCCCCGGACCCCGCCCTCCCGGCGCCGACGCCCTCACCGGTCTGGGCATGGCCGCCCCCGCCCCCGACCCGGCCGACGCCTCACCGCACGCGTTCCCCGACGGCGGCACCTGGCGCACCGAGATCCCGTCCTGCGAGGGGCCGGAGGCAGTGGCCACCGTCCTGAGGGAGGCGGCCTCACTCGACGTGCCCGTACACCGCATCAGCCAGGGCAGCGGGGTGTGGATGCTGACCGACGCGGAGATCACCGAGATGGCCGGTGCCTGCGCCGAGCGACACATCGAGCTGTGCCTCTTCACCGGCCCGCGCGGGACCTGGGACGTCGGTGCCGCCACCCGCAGCGGCTCGGGCGGCGGCGGCCTGCGTGCCCGTGGCCACGACGCGGTGGCGGGCTGCGTCGAAGACGCCCTGCGCGCCACCAGGCTCGGCGTGCGCTGCCTGCTGGTGGCCGACGAGGGCGTGCTGTGGGTGCTGCACCGGCTGCGGGCCCGCGGTGAACTGCCCGCCGACACCACCCTGAAGGTCTCCGCCCTCATCGGTCCGGTGAACCCGGCCGCCTACAGCGTGTACGAGCGGCTCGGTGCCGACTCGCTCAACATCCCCTCCGATCTGACACTCCAGCACCTCACCGAGATACGCCGCCTCAGCGCCGCCCCGATGGACTTCTATCTGGAGGCTCCCGACGACCTCGGCGGCTATGTGCGGATGTACGAGGCGGCCGAGCTGATCCGGCGGGGTGCGCCCCTCTACCTCAAGTTCGGCCTCAGCAAGGCTCCCGGCATCTACCCCTACGGCGCCCATCTGCGCGACGTCACCCTCGAGACCGCCCGCGAACGGGTACGGCGCGGCAGGCTCGCCCTCGACCTGCTCGCCCGGCTCGGCGCCGACGGCGGCATGTCACCGCTCGGCTCACGGCTGCCGGGCGAACTTCAGCGTTTCCCCCTCCCCGAGAGGAACTGACCCATGGGTACCCGCACCCCCGCACCACGACGGCGCAGCGCACCCCTCGCGGCACTCGCGGCCCTCTCCGCCGCCGCGCTGCTGACCGGCTCGCTCGCCGCCTGCGGCCAGGAGGCCAAGGGCGGCAGCCGCTACAAGGCCGACAAAGGCAAGGGCGGCACCGTCGGCCTGGCCATGCCGACCAAGTCCTCCGAGCGCTGGATAGCCGACGGCAAGAACATGGCCCGGCAGTTCCAGGACGCGGGTTACAAGGCCGACCTGCAGTACGGCGACGACAAGGTCGAGAATCAGGTCGCCCAGATCGAGAACATGATCGCCAAAGGTCACAAGCTGCTCGTCGTCGCCGCCATCGACGGATCCGCGCTGACCGACGTACTGCGCCGCGCGAACGAGGCCGGCATTCCCGTCATCTCCTACGACCGCCTCATCCTGGGCACCGAGAACGTCGACTACTACGCCTCCTTCGACAACGAGCGCGTCGGCGAACTGCAGGCCGGCTACATCGTCGACAAGCTGAAGCTGGACGAGAAGAAGGACGAGAAGTTCAACGCCGAGCTGTTCGCCGGCTCCCCGGACGACAACAACACCAAGTTCTTCTGGGACGGCGCGATGAAGGTGCTGCGCCCCTACATCAAGAAGGGGCAGCTCACCGTCCGCAGCGGGCAGACGAGGATGAACCAGGTCACCACCCTGCGCTGGGACGGCGGCACGGCGCAGAAGCGGATGGACGACCTGCTCAGCAAGAACTACGGTTCCGCGGACGTCGACGCCGTCCTCTCCCCGTACGACGGCATCTCCATCGGTATCATCTCCGCGCTCAAGAGCGCCGGTTACGGCACCGGGGACAAGCCCTTCCCGCTCGTCACCGGGCAGGACGCCGAACTGGCCTCCATCAAGTCGATCCTGCGCGGACAGCAGCGGCAGACCGTGTACAAGGACACCCGCAAGCTCGCGAAACAGGCCGTACAGATGGGTGACGCGGTGCTCACGGGAAAGAAGCCG
>NZ_JBOHCV010000725.1:0-3172 GCF_050698815.1 Streptomyces sp. | reverse complement strand
GTGCTGGGCAGCGCCCGTACGCTGCTGGGCGGGCGCCGCTTCCGCACGCACCGCGAGGCCGGGAAGGACGAGGTGGCCGCCGAGAAGGGCTACCTGCGCGAGGCCGGCAACCTCGTCTTCCACGTCGCGCTGATCGTGCTGCTGCTCGCCTTCGCGGCCGGACAGCTGTGGGGGTCCGAGGGCGGCAAGCTGATCATCAAGGGCGACGGCTTCTCCAACACCCTCACCCAGTACGACGACTTCAGGTCCGGCTCCCTCTTCGACTCCGGCGACCTGGACTCCTTCGGCTTCACCCTCGACGAATTCCACTCCTCGTACGAGGAGAGCGGCCCGCAGAAGGGCACCGCGCGCACCTTCCGCGCCGACGTCTCGTACTGGGAGGGCGCGGACGGCGAGGAGCGGAAGAGCTCGATCGAGGTGAACCACCCGCTGGCGGTCGGCGACTCCAAGGTCTATCTGATGGGCAACGGCTACGCCCCCGTCGTCTCCGTGACGGACGGCAAGGGCAAGACCGCCTACCGCGGCCCGGTCGCCTTCCTGCCGCAGGACAAGAACCTGACGTCCTCGGGCGTGGTCAAGGTGACCGACTACCGGGACGCGAAGGGCCGCCGGGACCAACTCGGCTTCCAGGGCTTCTTCGTGCCCACCTTCGGCGGCGCGGGCTCGGGCACGATGTTCTCGCAGTCCCCGGCCATGAAGTTCCCGGTGCTCTTCCTCACCGCCTACCACGGTGACCTGGGGCTCGACTACGGAGCCGCGCAGAACGTCTACCAGCTCGACACCAAGCGCATGAAGCAGTTCAAGAAGGCGGACGGGCGGCCGCTGGCGAAGAAGATCCTGCCCGGCGAGTCGATGAAGCTGCCGAACGGCGGCGGCTCGCTGAAGTTCGAGGGCGTGCGCCAGTGGGCCCAGTTCCAGGTCTCCCACCAGGTGGGCGGCGGCTGGGCGCTGGGCGGCGCGCTCGCCGCGATCGGGGGGCTCGCCGGTTCGCTGTTCATCCAGCGCCGCCGGGTGTGGGTACGGGCCGTGACCGGCCCGGACGGCACCACGGTCGTCGAGATGGCCGGGCTGGGACGCAGCGAGTCCGCGAAACTCCCCGAGGAACTGGGCGACCTGGCGTTCGCCCTGCAGAACGACGCGCCGCCTGCGCCGGCGGACACGGACACGGACACCGCCACCGACACCGCCACCGGACCTTCGCGAGGAGGACGTCAGTGAACATCGCTGCCGCGACCAACGAGAACCTGGCCGAGATCAGCAACTATCTGATCTATTCGGCCATGGCCGTCTACACCCTCGCCTTCGTCGGGCACATCGGCGAGTGGGTGTTCGGCAGCCGCAGCAAGGTGGCCCGTACGGCCGCCGCGCTCAGCACCCCGCAGGGGGACCGGGCTCCCGCGGCCGGCGCCGAGGCCGTCAAGGTGCCGGCGGGCGCCGCCACTTCGGTGCTGGAGCGCCCCAAGGTCATCGTCCGCTCCGCGGCGGGCCGGCGCGGCGAACTGCCGGACGGCCCCGGCGCCGCCGCAGGCAATGAGCAGGGCGACCTGTACGGACGGATCGCGGTCTCCCTGACGACGCTGGCCTTCCTGCTGCACGTGGCCGGTGTGCTCGCCCGATCGCTGTCGGTGCAGCGCGCCCCCTGGGGCAACATGTACGAGTTCTCGACGGCCTTCTCGATGGTCGCCGTCGGCGCGTACCTCGGCTTCCTGGTCGCCAAGAAGAACGTCCGCTGGATCGGTCTGCCACTGGTCACGACCGTCCTGCTCGACCTGGGCCTGGCCGTCACGGTGCTCTACACCGAAAGCGCCCAGCTGGTGCCGGCCCTGCACTCCTACTGGCTGTGGATCCACGTCTCGCTGGCCATCGTCTGCGGGGCGCTGTTCTACCTCGGCTGCGTCGCGACGGTCCTCTACCTCTTCCGCGACCGCTACGAGACCAAGCTGCTCGGCGGCGGCACCCCCGGCGACTTCGCCACCTCGGTGCTGGAGCGGCTGCCGTCCTCCTCCTCGCTGGACAAGTTCGCCTACCGGATCAACGCGGCCGTCTTCCCCTTCTGGACCTTCACGATCGTCGCGGGCGCCATCTGGGCGGGCGACGCGTGGGGCCGCTACTGGGGCTGGGACCCCAAGGAGGTCTGGTCCTTCATCACCTGGGTCGCATACGCCTGTTACCTGCACGCCCGCGCCACCGCCGGCTGGAAGGGACGCAAGGCGGCCTACCTGGCGCTGCTCGCCTTCGCGTGCTTCCTCTTCAACTACTACGGCGTGAACATCATCTTCAACGGCAAGCACAGCTACGCGGGCGTCTGAGCCGTTTCCCGCTTCCTCGCCGGCACCCGCTCGCCGCTCCGCTACGGGGTGTCGTCCGTACCGCCCGCACCGTTCTCGCGCCGCCGTGACTCCTCCTCGCGGCGGCGCAGTTCTGCCTCCTGCCGCGCGGGGTCTGCCTCCGCGGCCCCAGCTGCGGCGGCCCCGGCGGCGGTCCCGGCTTCGCCGCCGTCAGCTGTACGGGCGTCGTCGATGCCGCTCTCCGCGCTCTGGTCCTCGCCCTTGGCCGCGCCGGCGCCCGTACCCGTGCCTTCGTCCTCGCGCGTACTGCGCGGCTTCGTCCCGTCGTTGATGGACTTCAGGAAGTCCGGGTTGTCGTCGGGGGCGACCCAGCGCCGCTCGTCGGGGCGGGTGGCGCCGTACGGCGCGTTCCTGCGGGGACGTCCGACAGCGAACCAGGCCACCGGGCCCAGCAGCACCTGGCCGAAGAGCAGGATGATGATGACCCAGGCCACCTTCGGCAGCTTGCGGATCTCCTTCTCCGGGGTGTTCAGACAGTCGATGAAGGCGTAGATCCACACCGCCAGGACGAGAATGAACGGCAGATACCTGAGCATGTGTGACGCCCCCTAGGCGGGCTGACTCGGCGCGGCGGGCCACTGGTGCGGTTGGCGCGGTTCGCGTGGCGGTTCACGTACAGGGACAGCGTAACGGTGTGCCGGATACCGCCGGGGGCGGGCGGCGAAGGGCGCGGGGCCATGGCGGATACTGGAGCGCATGGCTTACGACGATCTGCGCTCGCTGCTGCGGGCGCTGGAGCGGGACAGGGACCTCAAGCGGATCAAGGCCGAGGTCGATCCATATCTCGAAGTCGGTGAGATCGTCGACCGGGTGCAGAAGTCCGG
>NZ_JBOHCV010000724.1:0-16498 GCF_050698815.1 Streptomyces sp. | reverse complement strand
GCGTAGCCCAGTGCGCGCCCGCGCAGCGAACGGCCGCGCAGCCGCGCGGTCAGCGACGCGGCGTACAGGCCCACGGCGAGCGAGTTCATGGCCGCGTGCACGAACCCGACCCGCAGCTGCGGCTCGCGCAGCTCCGCCCAGTCGACCCAGCCCGTCACCGCGGTCGGGACGGCGGCCGCCAGCCCGGTGCCGACCAGCAGCCCGGCCGTGGGCCGCCGTCCCGGCAGCAGATCCAGGACCGCGGCGGACAGCCACGTCCCGATCGGCACCTGCACCAGCAGCGGATGCACCGGATGGCCCAGCCACCGGCCGTGCAGGGCGTCGCGGACGTCGTCGCCGAGCGGCAGCGCCCGTACGCCCCGCCGCACGGTGTGCAGTACGGGATCGAGTCGCTCGGCCCCTTCCAGCGCGTCCACGGCGGACTTCACCCGGCCCGGGCGTTCCGGGTCCGGCAGCACGGAGCGAACAGCTGTCGCGTATGCGAGCAATTTCTGTGAATAGGACATACCGCCCGGTGCCCCTCTCCGGGCCCGGCCAAACGGCGCCAGTCCGGCTGGCCGGGCCGCAGGACCCCGGTCACCCTGGGAAGGTGACGGAAGAGCCGACGGAGCCGGTGGCGGAGCGGGAGCCGGAACTCAGGAGAGAGCGGCAGGCGAACAAGCGGGGCAGCCGGTTCACGCGCGAGGGCCGCGTCGCCGCGTCGGCGACCCTGCTCCGCGTAGGACGTGTGCTGCCCGTTGTGCTGATCCTGAGCGGCGTCGGCATGGAGCTGGCCACCGCGCCCGGGCTGACCGGTAACGCCTTGTTCTGCGCGGCCCCCCTCATTGCCGCCCCCATCATCTCGACCAGCGGCACGGCGCTGGTCGGCATGCTCTCGGTGGCGGCCGTCGCTCTGATGCGCGTGCTGGATGTGATGTCCACCGGTCAGGAGGACATCACCGAGACCGCCTCCACCGGCGTCGTGGCGCTGTTCGCGGTCGTCATCAACCGATTCCTGAGCCGCAGTGGTGCGGCCCTGTCCTCCGCGCGGTCGATTGCCGAAGCCGCCCAGTTCGCGGTGCTCCCGGCGCCACCCTCCCGGCTCGACGGCTTCGAAGTCGCGGCCCGCTACCGGGCGGCGCAGCTCGACGCGCACATCGGCGGGGACCTGTACGCGGTGCAGGAGACCCGGTATGGCATCCGGATGATCGTCGGCGATGTACGGGGCAAGGGTATGGAAGCGGTCGAGGCGGTGGTCCTGGTGATCGGGGCCTTCCGGGAGGCCGCCGAGCAGGAGACGACTCTCGAAGCGGTCGCCGAACGCCTCGAGCGGGCCCTGCACCGGGAGGGCCCCCGACGGCACGGCCTCGAGTTCTACGAGGGCTTCACCACGGCCGCGCTCGCCGAGATCCCGGCGGCCAACCCTGAGCTGCTGCGCATCGTCAACCGCGGCCACCCTCCGCCGCTGCTGCTCTCCGACGGCGGCACCCGCTTCATCGACCCCACTGTGCCGGCGTTGCCCCTCGGCCTGCCCGAGCTGGGCCGGTGGCCGGACCGTGCCGATGAGGTGCCCTTCCCGTACGGCACGCAGCTGCTCCTCTACACCGATGGGCTGTCCGAGGCACGGGACCGCAGCGGCACCTTCTTCGAGCCGGACAAGGCGCTGGCGGACCGCACCTTCGACGACCCGGAGGTGCTGCTGGACGCGGTTCTCGCGGACGTACGGGCGCACACGGGCGGCGGGACGGCGGACGACATGGCGCTGATGGCGGTGCAGCGCAGATCCCGGCCGGAGTGACGGCGGGGGTGACGGCCGGGTTGACGGGTTTTCACATCGAATCCACATGGATTCACTCGACTTCACCCGTCACGCACAGCGATCTCACGGCTCAACTCCGGTGACCGAGTGTCCCAATTGGCCGCCACTGTCCAGAGTGTGCAGCTCAAGGGCGTGACAAATCTGCCGGGACGGCTTGGAATCCGGGGCGCGACTCTATTAACGTTCCATAACGCAGCGCGGTCGTCACTGCCGTCACTCCAGACGGCACCGTGCGCCGTCGCCGAATCCTGAACGTGCACCACCACGAGCCACACAACTCGATACCAGTGCACCGAGGGAACCGGGGAACCACCCCTTGCCGGACCCGTCCGGCAGGGACTGGGGTGAATCGACAAGTCCCGTTCACGCGCGGGCTGTTCGTAGGAGACCTTCCTGCTCCGAACCCGTCAGCTAACCCGGTAGGCGAGAAGGAAGGAAAGGAGAACGCCCCCTGTGGCGTCCAACAGGTATGCCCCCGAGGGCTCGTACGCCTCGCATCACGGCGCTGACGAGACCGGCAGGTACGGCGCGTGGGACGGCTACGGCCGGCCCGTCGGCCCCGCCGGCCAGTGCGGGAGCTACGGCACGTACGGGAACCACACGCCGTACGAGAGCTACGGACCGTACGAGGGCTATGGCCAGTACGCCGCGCAGTACGGCGGCGGCCAGTACGACAACTACAGCTACGGACAGCAAGACGGTTACAGCTCCCACGCGGGCTACGGCCGCCAGGAGAGCTACGGCCCGTGCGACAGCTTCGGCCGTCCCTACGCCGCCCCTCCCGCCCCCGCTCAGCCTCAAGGGTGGGTCGAACCGGTTGAGCAGCACGACCGGCCCGAATGGACCGAACGCCCCGAGCAGGCCGCCCACTACGAGACCGACGAACTCGACCTCGAGCCCTGGTACGAGTGGAACCCCACCGAGGAGTCCATACTCCCCGTCCGCGGCAAGCACCGTGTGGCCAAGCAGCGCAGCAGCCGCGGGATGGCCCGCAGCGGCGCGGTGCTCGGCGTCGGAATGATCGCGGCGGTCAGCGCGGGCGGCCTCGCCACCGCCAAGGACAAGGGCCCGACGTCCATCTCGATACCGGACCTGTCTTCCGCCAAGCAGCTGCCCGGCGTCAGTTCGTTGCTGTCCGACGAGGACGGGCCGCAGGTCGACGAGGTCGCCAACGTCGCCGCGGGCCAGGCGCCGCTCACCCAGGCCGGCCTCTCCGAGGACGACACCGCGGCCGGCCGTACGGACGCGGGCGAGGCGATGCGCAACCGCATCATGGCCCAGGCCGAGCAGCAGCAGAACCAGGCCGACGCGTCGGCACGCGAGGCGGCCGGCAAGCAGGCGGCCGAGCGCGCGGAGGCGCAGGCCGCGAAGGAGCACGCGGAAGAGATCGCGGAAGAGACCGCGCGCGAGCGCAAGGAGGCGGCGGAGAAGCGCGCCAAGGCGGAGGCCGCGCGGCTGGCCGAGCTGGCCCGCAGCTTCAAGCTCCCCGTCTCCTCCTACGACCTCACCTCCGTGTTCGGCGAGGCCGGCAGCATGTGGGCGAACAACCACACCGGCCTGGACTTCGCCGCCCCGAGCGGAACGCCGATCAAGGCGATCCACGGCGGTACGGTCAAGGAGGCGGGCTGGGCCGGCTCGTTCGGCTACCGCACCATCCTGGAGCTGGACGACGGCACCGAGCTGTGGTTCGCCCACCAGTCCTCGCTCAGCGTGTCGACGGGCGACAAGGTCCGTACGGGCGACACCATCGGCCGCGTCGGCGCCACCGGCAACGTCACCGGAGCCCACCTGCACCTGGAGGTCCACCAGGGCGGCGGCGACGCGATCGACCCGCTGGCGTGGCTGCGCGGCAAGGGCCTCACCCCCTGAGGCCTTCCGTCCTCACCCTCACCCCCCACGAACACGCCGCCGCCTCGCACCGAATCGCCGGGGTGCGCTGATACGCGCCATGCGCTCCAGCCCCTCGGCGTACGCAGAAGGAGGGGACGAGGCGGCGGCGGACGGGGGCCGGTCCCGGCCGAGCTCCCGCACCTGCTCCGGCGGTCCTGGTGGACCACCCCCCGACATCAGGGCCGCCGGTCTTTCTCCTCCGCCTCCGCCCGGCTTCGCCGCTGAATACGCGGGCGCTGCTGACGGGCGGGCGCTACCGTCAGAAGCATGCCTGACAACGCCATCAAGGTGACCCAACGACGCCCGGTCGGCCAGCTGTCCGTCTCTCCCCTCTGTCTCGGCGGCAACGTCTTCGGCTGGACGGCCGACGAGCCCACCTCCTTCGACGTACTCGACACCTACACCGAGGCGGGCGGCAACTTCATCGACACCGCCGACGTCTACATGGCGGGACGCGACGGCTGCGACGGCGGCGACTCCGAGACCGTCATCGGCAACTGGACGACCGCACGCGGCAACCGCGACAACGTCGTCATCGCCACCAAGGTCGGCGCCCACCCGGACCGCCGGGGCCTGTCCGCCGCCAACATCAAGGCCGCGGCCGACGACTCGCTGCGCCGCCTCCGTACGGATCACATCGACCTCTACTACACGCACTTCGACGACGAGAGCGTCGAGGTCTCCGAGATCATGACGGCCCTGGACGACCTCGTACGGGCGGGCAAGGTCCGCGAGATCGGCGCCTCCAACCTCTCCACCCAACGGCTCGCCGCCTCCCTCGACTTCAGCGCCGAGTCGGGCGCCACCGCTTACGCGGCACTCCAGCCGCACTACAACCTCGTCTCCCGCGACACCTTCGAGGGTCCTCTGGCCGACCTCGCGGAAGAGCGCGGGCTCGCCGTCATGCCGTACTTCTCGCTGGCCGCCGGCTACCTCACGGGCAAGTACCGGCCGGGGCAGGTGCCGGAGAGCGCCCGCTCGAAGCACGCGTCCAAGCACCTGGACACCGAGCGCGGACAGCGCGTACTGGCCGCCCTCGACCAGGTCTCCGAGGCCCACGCCGCCGCCCCGGCCAGCATCGCCCTGGCCTGGCTGCTGACCCACCCCACGGTGACGGCCCCCATCGCCAGCGCACGGACGGCGGACCAGCTGCCGCCGCTCCTGGCCATGAGCGAGGTGGAGTTGACGAAGGAGGAGGTCACCCTGCTGACGGACGCGTCGGCGTAGGCCGGCCTGTGGTCCCCGGTCAGGCGGACCAGCGTGGACCGTTGTGCCCGTCCCAGGCCCACACGAACTGACGCTCCGGCTCGACGGTCATGCCGAAGTCGTACAGTTCGGGGCTCCCAGCCGCGAGCCACCCGTCCCACTCCCTCTCCAACAGGTCCGCCAGCGACCGCGGCCCACCTTGATGAGCGACGGTCCGCCCATCAGGGTGGGCGGAGAGAACCGCCCAGGACGCACTGCCGTCGTGCAGCCACGCGTTGACGCCGTCCTCGTCGACCGCGGTGCTGAGGTGCACGTCGGGCAGGGCGACACGGAGGGCGAAGCGCAGGTGCCAGTCGTCATGGAGCGGGCCCGGATTCCGTTCGAAGGTGCGCTCGTTGGCGGCCGGGCCGGTGCCGCGTACGTGCGCGAAGTCCGCCGTACCGGCCCGGCTGCCGCGGGCGGGCATGAACTGCGCGAGCCCCTGCATCCACCCGCCGGCGGTTCGGCCGTCATCGGCCACGGTGAGCGCGACATGCCCCAACCGCCCCCAAGGCGTGACGATCCGGCCGCCGGGACGGGTCTGGGCGACCCAGGCCCACGGCACGCGATCGACCGCGTAGGTCGAGATCACCCGGTCGTACGGCGCACCCGGCGGCCACCCCGCGCCGCCGTCACCGGTCTCGACGGCCACCTCGACGCCTGCCGCCTTCAGCCGCGCGCGGGCCTGCTCCGCCAGCAGCGGGTCCACTTCGACGCTGGTCACCCGGCCGTTGCCCACCCGCCGAGCGAGCAGCGCGGCGTTCCAGCCGGTCCCGGTGCCCAACTCCAGGATCCGCCGACCGGGTTCGGCGTCGAGGGAGTCCAGCATGTCCGCCACGACGGCCTGACACGACAAGCTGGAGGAGGCCGCTCCGCCCGACACCTGTGTCACGGCGGCGTCGTCCGGACCGCCGTACACCAGCGCGGCCCAGCCCTCCTCGTCCACGCCCCGGTCCACGGGTACGTACGCCTGGCCGTTCCACTGCCACAGTCGCTCCGGCGCGAACGCGTGCCTCGGCACCGCCTCAACCGCCTCGCGCACCCACGGCGAATCGACGGGCCAGTCCCCCCGCCGCTCCATGGCCTCCGCCAACCGCCACCGCTGCCCCCCGAAAGCGGACACCGGCTACCTACTTGTCCTTCTTGCGCTTGCCCGACCCAGGGTCGGGCCTGGGGACTTGCCCGTCCGAGTTACCCGGTGGCGGTTTGCCCTTCGACGGTTCCGGCGGCGGCTTCTCGTGCTTGGCCACAGTGCTGCTCCCCTCGTTCCGTCCGATGGTCGGTCGGACGGCATTCCCCGACCATGCTGCCGCGCCGGGGAGCGCCCGGGTAGAGGCGCGCCGTCTCTCGGGCGGCGCGCACGGAGACCGTCGTACGCCCTCACCGGACCGGGAACGAGTGCCGGCACCTCAGCGCAGGGGCTGCCCGTACGCGTGCTCGACCGGAATCCGCACCACCTGACGCTTCTCCGTGACCATGGCGGCGCGGTACTCGTCCCAGTCGGCGTGCTCGCCCCCGATCGCCCGATAGACCTCGACCAGCTCCTCGACGGTGTCGTCGTACGGGTCGGCCGCCGCCGGGGTCACCTCCGCGTTCCCCTCGGCCACGGTCCAGGACCAGCCGTCCTCGCTGGAGACGTGGAAGCTGGCGCGCGGATCGCGCACGAGGTTGCGGGACTTGGCCCGGTCGACGGTGACGGAGACCCGGATGAGGCGGCGGGCGGAGTCGTAGGTGTACATGACGTTCGACAACTGCGGCCGCCCGTCCCGCTTCAGGGTCGCCAGCACGCCGAGCTTCCGCTCGGAGAGCAGCGCGAGCAGTTCTTCGTCCACGGGTTCCTGGTCCTCTCAGGTGGAGAAGTCCCCACCCTTGACGGCGGCGACGAACGCGGCCCAGCCCCCCGCAGAGACGACGAGCACGGACCCGTCCGGCACCTTGCTGTCCCGCACGGGCACACCCCCGACGACGCGGTCGGCAACCTCGACGCAGTTCCCGCCGCTGCCATTGCTGTGACTGCTCTTGCGCCACTGTGCGGTGCCCAGGTCAACGCTGCTGGTCATCTCGCTTGCCCCTCTGCAGAGTTCAGGCGGAGAAGTGTCCGTTCTTGACGGCACCTACGAACGCGCCCCAGCCGCCTGCCGGAATGATGAGTACGGAGCCGTCCAGCACCTTGCTGTCGCGAACCGGCACGACGCCCTCGAAGCCGTCGGCAACTTCGACGCAGCTTCCCCCGTCGCCGTTGCTGTAGCTGCTCTTGCGCCAGGCGGTGTTGCTCAGATCAAAGTGAGTGGTCATTCCTGAAGTCCTCTGCCGCTGCCTCGATCAGGGTGAGGGACGCTCTCGGCGGCGATGCGGCGGCCCTGAGCAGATCGTACGACTTCGCGTACTTCTTCACGAGCGCCGGATCGTCGATGAGTTGGCCGCTGTGCAGAGACTCCGTATAGGTCAACTGCGGGGCATCGGCGAACGTCATCAGCGTGGCCATTCCCATCATGAAGGCATGCGCGCCCGCGTTCAGCGGAAGCACCTGCACAATGATCCGCCCACTCCTCGCCAGACCGGCGATGTGCTCCAACTGTTCGGCCATGGCCACCGGGCCCGTGATCGGCTGCCGCAAGAGCGACTCGTTGAGAACCACCCAGAACTCCAGCGCCTTCGAATCCTCGAAGACGCTCGCCCGCTCAAGCCGAGCGGCAACCTTCGTGTCGACGGCCTCGGCCTTCTCGAGAGGGGCCTGCGCCCGTACGACCGCCCGCGCGTACGCGTCCGTCTGCAACAGCCCGGGGATCAGCATGGGCGACCACTCCTCGATGGTCTGGGCACGCTTCTCCATCTCGGCGACATCGGCGAAGTACTCGGCGTGCCCTCCACGGCGGGCCTTCCGAGCATCGTCGCATCGCCGTTCGAAGAACCCATCCGTGGCGAGCACCTGATCGGCGTGACGCGCCAAGTCCAGGGGCATTCGCCGCTCCCCCATCTCGATCTGGCTCAGATACGCGACGCTGTAGAAGCACCCTTCCGCCAGCTCCTGAAGCGTGAGCCCGGCATCCTCCCGCTTCCAGCGCAGCTCGGCGCCGTAGAAGGCGGGCACACTCGCCGCCGCATCAACGTCCTTACGTGGTGGCATGGTTGATCACTCCCCGATTCAGCACGATCCGTAGCTAAATCTGAACCCCTGTCACATTACGCGAGGTCCTTCCACTCTGTAGGCGATACGTCACAGAGAGCACGGAAGGCGGAGAAGCATGAGCAAGCCGGCGAACCCACCCGAGGCCGGACCACCGCAGCTCCGGGAGGCCGTCAAGGAGTGCGCGGACGACCTACGAGCAGCGCTGGCCGAACACGGAATCAAGCTCCCTTCACTCGGCGTCGACCTGATCACGTACGCGAGCGACACCCCACACCCGCTCGTCTCCCTCGGCAACTGCCGCCTCGACACGGCGCACAGGCTCATCGACGTCCTCCGCACGGCCCGTCCCGAGGAGCCGACCCGGTGACCCGCGAAGAACAGGCCGCCCTCGCGGAGTTGGAACGTCGACACCTGACCCGCCGCTGCTGCGTGACACTGACGATCCCGCTCCTCGCGGAACCGGAAGCACTCGCGCCCGTACGCCACCGCATCCGCGCCTACTTCGCGCTCTGGGATCGCCTGGACCTTGCCGACACGGCGGAGCTGTGCGTGAGTGAGCTGATCACCAACGCCATCGTCCACATCGGCCCGGGCACCCCGATCACCCTGCACGCCTCCATGGCCGGCCTGCATCCCCGCATCTCCCTCACCGACCCCGCCGCCCACGCGTTCCCCACCCTTCTCCCGGCCACGGACGACGCGGAATCCGGCCGCGGCTTGGCCCTCATCGCCGCCCTGTCCCACGAATGGGGCGTCATCCAGGACCCGACTACCAAGACGATCTGGTGCGAGCTGGAGGCTTGAACTCGTGCGACGCTGTTCACGCCCTCCGCGCGGGTCGGATGAACGTTGGGGGAGCTGCTCGCGGACGACCTTCCAGTTGGGCTGGTCCCAGAACGGGATGACCACGAAACGTTGCATGGCGACTTCACCCCCTCTGGTCGGCCGACCCCAGGTCGCTGCGAAGAGAGGATGCGATCGAAGACCTCATCAGCGGTCGTCCGCTCTGAGTGTTCGGACCGGCTTCCCGCCCTCCGCCTCGGCAAGTCCACACCGGACGAGTGCGACCGCCTCCTCAACCGGGGTGTGCTCCCATACGCGGACAACCCGCCACCCGTGTTCGGCCAGTAGAAGATCCGTCTCCGCGTCCCTCCTCTTGGTGCCCTCGATCTTGGAAACCCAATAGTCGCGGTTTCTCACCGGAAGCGATCCGTGAACAGGACACCCGTGCCAGAAGCAGCCGTCTACGAAGACCGCTACCCTGGACTTGGTGAAGAGCACGTCCGCCGTGCGCCGGAGGGTGGGCACCGGCTTAGCCGAGATCCGATACCGCAATCCGGCACGGTGTAGTGACGAACGCAGACGGAGTTCGGGATCGGTGTCCCGTCCCTTGTTCGAGCGCATGGAGGCGCGGGTCCCGGGGGAGGACGCCCAAGAGCCGCTCATGTCCTCACCGACGAGCAAGCCGGCCCCCTCGGCTAGCTGCCATCCAGCCCGCAAGTTGGCGGCTCTGGTAGGGAGATCGACCTCTCCGAGGCGGAGCCGACGCCTCCGTCCCTCTGCGGTCCACTGCAACACGGCGGTCACACGTCCCGTCCTGCGGGCGGGGGCCAGCACCACGGTGGCGCCACCTCTCCGTCCCCCGCCCACGTCCACCAAGCGTTTGGAGGCTCCGCCTGCAGCCCGGTCCTGCTCGCGCGAACGTTGCCTCCTGGTCATGCCCGGGCGAGCACGCCAGGCGCGGGGGGACGCTTGCGTGCCCTCCGACTGGCCTGCGCCTGGTGCGTTCTCCGCTTGGTCACGTGAGTGTGCCTCGTCCACATCCAGAAGGTACGACGAACAGCCTCCCAGGCTCCATCCGGCTCTCCACGCCGGCAATGAGGGCCAGCGTGAAACGTGGAGGGGTAGTACCGTGTTGTGATTCCGCGTTTGCGCATTGCACTGTAGCCGGCTGGCCGGCTACAGTGCGTCAATGAGCCACGCACAACTCCAAGTCGGCGACTCCGAAGCGTCGGCAGGCGACGGTGACGTGGCCGTACCTCCGTTTCGGACGATTGACCTTTTTGCGGGGTGTGGAGGGCTCACTCAGGGCTTCGCGGAAGCCCTGCATGGGGGACGCGCTTTGTACCATCCCATCGCTGCCGTTGAACTCGACCGCGCGGCCGCAGCAACCTACGCAGTGAACTTCGATATCGACATTCATCAGGGCGACATCGCTGAATGGGCCAACCGGCGGGGTGGGATCCCCAAGGCGGACGTCGTGTTGGGCGGCCCCCCATGCCAGGGATTCTCCCGGCTGGGAAATCAGGACCCTGCCGACGAACGCAATCAACTGTGGCGTCACTATCTCGACGTCGTGTCCGCCGCGCGGCCCAAGTTCTTCGTCATTGAGAACGTCGACGCCTTCAGGCGCTCACCGGAGTTCCGTCTCCTTGTAGGGCAAACACAGGGAGGCGGCGCCCTATCCGAGTACCTTGTCTGCGACGAGCTACTCAACTCAGCGGACTACGGGGTTCCGCAGCGCCGCCTCCGTACGTTCGTCGTCGGGGTCCGAAAGGACCTCGTCGTGGAGCCAGGGTCGACTCGGCGCATAGAGGACCTGTCCGATCTGGAGCTGCACTCCCTGTTGATCCCTGGGCCATCGGTGAAGAGGCAACAAACGGTCTGGCAGACGATCTCGGACCTCGTGCTCCGCAAGATGTCCACGCAGCTGCCAGAACGGTGGATGGACTTCAACGACCAGCGACTCGCGGGACCCTTCTCCATGGACGACCTTCACCTCCGACGTAACGGCATCACAGAACGCTCCATGGAGCGTTATCGGACGATCCCCGAAATGGGAAATCGCTTCGACATTCCGGAGGAGTTGTTGTCCGACTGTTGGAGGAAGCACAAAACCGGCTCAGCGGACGTCATGGGCAGGCTCTTCCGTGACAAACCCTCGGTTACCATCCGGACCGAGTTCTTCAAACCGGAGAAAGGTCGCTACCTTCACCCTTGGCTTCACCGTCCCATCACGCATCTGGAGGCGGCCCGGCTACAGGGCTTCCCGGAGAATTTTCGTTGGTGCGGTAGTCGAAACGACATCGCGCGACAGATCGGAAACGCCGTGCCCGTGGGACTGGGACGCGCCGTCGCCGAGCATCTGGCCCCGCTTCTACTCGCCCAGAGGAACGATCCCGCCGCTCCCCCTGTCCGCGTACCCCGTGTTCGCAAGGCGCGGCGGAGCCTCGCAGCCGCCGCCTGACGTTGATCAGCGCGAAGTCCCTCATAGCGTCCCTTCTACCAACAAGCGACGCGGTCACGGACTTGCCGTTGTGGAGGTCCCTCACCCGTAGCACCGTCTCCTATTCGACAGGCCGGTTCTGGCGATAGGGTGCCTCGTGAGCAAGGTGTGGTGGCGTTCACCTCGTCGCCGTGGTTGCGGAAGAGAAAGCGTATCCCTGCGTGCTCAACATCCCTCCGGCCGTGCTGTCGGCCGTGAGCACGGATAGCCGTACGTGAGCGCGACTGGGGTCCGGACAGCGCCACGCCCGACGGGTGCGGGCGCGGCGAGGAAGGGTGGGGGCCTTGAATGAATTCGAAGACCAGTACGAGGCGTTCCGTCGTCTCATCAAGACACACACGCCGGAACAGGCGCTGGCCACGATAAAGCTCTTCGGCATGAGCGATGAACTCGCCAAGCGGATCGCCGAGCGTCACCAGCGTGAGACGATCGCCATCCGCGAGAAACGGGAGCCCACCTCGGTCGTCCGCAACAACCGCGAAACCTGGTACGTCGGTCCACAGGAGGACGACAGGTGCTGGCCGGCCTTTCGTAAGCTGCTGGGTAAGCAGTCCTGGAGCGAGGAGAGCCTCCGTGACCTCGACGCCGCGTCCACCAAGGTTGTGTCGATGCTCGACCACCCCTTGGAGAGCGCCTTCTCCACTAGAGGCCTGGTCGTGGGATACGTGCAGTCCGGCAAGACGACCAACTTCACCGCACTGATCGCCAAAGCCGCGGACGCCGGCTACAAGTTCTTTGTCGTTCTCGCTGGCGTCCACAACGGCCTGCGGCTACAGACGCAGCTACGGTTGGAGCGGCACCTTGTAGATCCCGTGATCGAACAATGGCACCCCTTGACAGGTCGCGTGGGTGACTTCGAACCGCCCGCCGGTAATCCGGCTGCCTTCTTCAGCGACAAGAGCCAGCAGCACGTGCTATGCGTGATCAAGAAGAACGTTCCCCGTCTGCGCAAACTCAAGGCCTGGCTGGAGAAAGCCCCCGATTACCTGCGCAACTGCCCCACTCTGATCATCGATGACGAGGCCGACCAGGCAAGCGTCGCCTCACGCAGCACCAACCCCTTGATGCGGGAGATCATCGACCTGTTCCCCCGCGGGGGATACGTCGGCTACACGGCGACGCCGTTCGCCAACCTGCTGATCGACCCGGCTGCGAAGGACCTGTACCCAGAGGACTTTGTCGTCAACCTGCCGAAGCCGCCTCGTCACTTCGGCACTGAAGTCCTGTTCGGACGCGAAGCTCTCGATGGCGAAGACCCGCAGGAAGTGCCCGACGGATACGACATGATCCGTACCGTGCCAGACGACGAGGTTTCGATGGTTCGGCCGGGGAGGGACGAGATCGAGGGCTTCGTACCGGAGATCGGTGGCGCCCTGAGTACAGCCGTGCTGTACTTCTGGCTGGTCACGGCCGCCCGTCGGGTACGCAGGCTAGGTGTACCGCACTCCACGATGCTCGTCCATACCAGCGTCAGCACTCTTGTCCACGAGAGCTTCAAGGCTCCGCTGGAGTCGTTCCGCGCCCGTGCCGCTGCCAAACTGGTCGCGTCCGACCAACAGTTCATCGACGAACTACAGCAACTTTGGAAGACGGAGACGACCCGCGTGCCCGGCACCGAACCGGACCTCGGCGAGGTACCGGTTCCGTTCGACGCCCTTCAGCCGCTGCTTGCCGGCGTAGTGAACGACTGCCGGATCATCCTGGACAACTCAAAGAGCGTGGAGCGCCTCGACTACGAGGCCGGCCCGGTCGTCGCCATTGCGGTGGGCGGCAACACCCTCTCCCGCGGGCTGACCCTGGAGGGCCTCGCGGTCAGCTACTTCGTACGCGGGGCGTCGACCTACGACACCCTCCTTCAGATGGGCCGCTGGTTCGGTTTCAGGGAGGGGTACGCGGACCTGCCGCGCATCTGGATGACCGACGCGTTGCGGGAATGGTTCCGCCACATCGCTACAGTCGAGTCGGAGATGCGCCGGGACATCGATCTGTACATGGTCGAGGACAAGACGCCCCGGACGTTCGCCGTCCGCCTGCGCAATCACCCGGCGCTCCGCATCACCGCTGCGGCCAAGATGCGCGATGCCGTAAAGGCCAGCGCCTCATACGGGGGCCAGCGCGTACAGACCCGCTACTTCCGTATCCGGGACCCGGATTGGCTGACGGGTAACCGTCGGGCGGCCCACGACCTGATCGATCGATCGTTGCGAATGGCGGGTGCGCGGCACGATGACCGTGCGGCCCAGGGGCGCCACATCTTTCGAGGCGTTCCTTACGACCTCGTGTTGGACTTCCTCTCCGAGTACCGCTTTCACGAAAAGTCTATGGAGTGTGACGCCGCCCTGTTGCGTAGCTACGTCGAGCGTCGGGTGCGTTCTGCGAACGGCGGTGCACTCAAGCGCTGGAATGTGGCGATCGTAGGCAACCCGCTCGGTGTCGACCCGGACAAGCGTTACGAGTTCGCCCCGGGCATCGCCGTGGACCGGGTCATCCGCGCAAAGCTCCTGGATAGCGGAGACGACGCCGCCGACATCAAGACGCTGATGAGCCGTCGCGACGCCGGCGTCGACCTTGATCTGAGCGGACTGACAGAGGTAACCGAGGACGCGCTCAAGCGCGCTCGGCGTACCCAGATACCGGGCACCGGGCTCCTGACCCTTTACCCGATCGACGCCCTCTCGCTTTCACCGACGAAGCGTGTCCGCCGTGCCCCCCTGGCCGCCGTCGACCACGTCATAGGGGTCGGGCTGGTCTTCCCCATGCCGCGAGGAGAGGACAGCGAAGTCGAGTACTACAGCGCCGACCTGTCCGGCGTGGACGAGGAGGAGGAAGAAGACCTCTCGCTTCTCTTCGACGAGGACGACCGGTGAGCCGCTCCGACCTGGAAGTCGTCCTAAACGAGCACTGGAGTGAGCTGGACTCCGCGCCGGTAGGTCACGAGGCGGCACTCAGGGTCTCCGCGCTTCCCGTCGTCACCGAGCAGGGCGTTGTGTCGGCCGCCACCGACCGCGGCGGGTTGCGACACCTGCTGATTCCGCTGGTAGGGCGGCGTGGCATACCCACCGGTCGCATCGGGGGAGCCCTGCGCATATCCGAGCGAGCGCTTCAGGGCGAGGACGGCTACGGCCGCTTCGCCGACGTCGTATGCACCCGGCGTGACCTGAGCGACGTCTTCACCGGCCTTTGTGCTGACGTACTCGTCGCCCTTGAAGCCGACGGGCGCCGTCCTTACCGAACGACCCTCGCGGTGGTGAACCGGTGGAAACAGCTTTTCAGCGGCGGTCCTCGCGCCTTCACGAATGCCGAGGAGGTCGGTCTGGCCGGTGAACTCCATGTCCTCATCCGACTCCTGCGTCACGATCCGGGTGCGGTCCACTACTGGTCTGGGCCCGAAGGCGCACGTCACGACTTCACCGACGGAGTCCAGGCAATCGAGGTGAAGAGCACGCTCAGCGCGTCCGAGCGGAGGACCTTCGAGGTGCACGGGTTCGACCAACTGGAGGTCCCGAAGGACGGACGACTACTCCTGAACTGGCAGCGGTTCGAGCGCACCCCTGAAGGGCGCACGGTCAGGGAACTGGTCGTCGAGGCTGCGCAACTGTGCGACGACGAGGTGCAGTTGTGGGCCAGGCTGGCACGCTTGGGGTACCAGCGGGATATGGCGGACGACGAGAGTGCTTTGCGCCTGTCGCTGGTCGAGGCGCGTTGGTACGAGGTTGATGGAGGCTTCCCCCGCCTTACCGGTGCTTCACTCGTCGGCGCTATGCCCGACGCGGTCTACGACGTCCGGTACGTCGTAGACCTGGCGGGCGTTCGCTCCGCGGCTTTGGCCCCCCGGACCGTCGACGCGCTGCTCGCAGAAGTGGGGTCGCCTTCATGATTCTCGGGGGCCCGCGGTGGCTGTCAGAGCCTTACGGGCCGGGGGGTGGAGGCACCGCCGAGGGTGTCCTCAGAAACCTCGACGCCACCGAACTCGATCCGTTGACGCTTCTCGTCCGCGAGTCCGCCCAGAACAGTTGGGACGCCCGGCTCGGGGGCGGTCCCGTCAACTACCAGGCGGAACTACGTACCCTCCGGCCGGAGGAGGCACCGGTATGGCGCCAACTCCTCTCGGCGGGCGCGCCATCTCTAAAACACCTCACACTCCGCTCCTCCCTCGCTCGGCCGGCTCTGCGAATCCTCACGGTCACGGACACGGGTACCAGAGGTCTGGGCGGTCCCACCCGGGCCGACATCGCCGTCCCCGGAGAGTCCGACTTCGCGTCGTTCGTGCGTAAGACCGGCAGCTCCCGGGACTCGAGTGGCCGGGGCGGTACCTACGGCTTCGGCAAGGCCGTCTTCCATCTGCTCTCCTCCTGCCACACGGTGCTCGTCCACACCCGGTGCCGGGTGGAAGACCGGATGGAGACACGGCTCATCGGGTGGGCCGTGCGCGAGAGCTACACGATCGACGTCGCCGGGGCGACGAAGACGTACACCGGTCGCCACTACTGGGGCCTGGCTGGTGACGCGTATGTCGAGCCCCTCGTGGGTGACGAGGCCGACGAGGTGGCCCGTCGACTGGGGCTACAGTCCCTTCCCGATAACGTCACTGGAACCACGGTTGCGATCCTCGACCCTTGTTTCCGTGGGCGTGGTGACAGCGAAGCCATGCGGTGGATCGTCGACTCGATGGTCTGGAACCTCTGGCCCAAGATGCTCCCGGAGGGCGGGGACGCCCCGATGCGTTTCACCGCTCTGCACGAGGGACGGCCGGTACCCGTCCCCAAGCCGTCCGAAGTTCCCCATCTGCGTCCTTTCGTCTGGGCCTATGACGGCATGGACCAACTGATCGAGCACAAGTCGCTGGGGCGTGATCTCGGGCGACTGGGCATAAGGAAGTTCCTCTCGCCCACGGGCCCACCGCCCCCTGTAGCGCAGGAGGCGGGCATCGGAGACCGCCTGCACCACACGTGTCTCATGCGCCCGGTCGACCTGGTGGTGAAGTACCTGGAGGGGCCACCGTTCTTCGAGGAGAGCGGTGGGTACGCGTTGGTCTTCCGCGCGGATTCCGGTATGGACCGGGTGTTCGCGGCCGCAGAGCCAGCCGCCCATGACGCCTGGCTGGTGGAAAGGCTTCAAGGGAAGGATCACCGTCTGGCCAAGCATGCCC
>NZ_JBOHCV010000723.1:0-4886 GCF_050698815.1 Streptomyces sp. | reverse complement strand
GCGCGGGCCCGGCCCGGGCGGCTGGACCAGCTCGCTGGACCGGGAGGGCTACCTCGAGGGCGTACGCCGCATACGCGCGCACATCGCCGCCGGTGAGGTCTACCAGGCCAATCTCTGCCGGGTGCTCAGCGCCCCGCTGCCCGACCCGGACCCTGCCGCGTCCGACATCGACGAGCTGAGCGCCCTGCTCGCCCGCGGCAACCCCGCCCCCTACGCGGGCACCGTCCGTCTTCCCGCCTACGGCGTCGAGGTCGCCACGGCCTCTCCGGAGCTCTATCTGCGCCGCGACGGCCGCACCGTCACCTCGGGGCCGATCAAGGGGACCGGCCGCACCGCCGCGGACCTGCTGGAGAAGGACCACGCCGAGAACGTGATGATCGTCGACCTGGTCCGCAACGACCTGGGCCGGGTCTGCGCCACCGGGTCGGTCACCGTACCGGCGCTCTGCCGCATCGAGGCGCACCCCGGACTCGTCCACCTCGTCTCCACCGTCCGCGGCGAGCTGGACGCCGGCACCGGATGGGCGGAGCTGCTGCGGCACACCTTCCCGCCCGGCTCGGTCACCGGCGCACCCAAGCTGAGCGCCCTGCGGATCATCAGCGAGCTGGAGACGGTGCCCCGCGGCCCGTACTGCGGCGGCATCGGCTGGGTGGACGCCGACCGCGGCACGGGGGAGCTGGCGGTCGGCATCCGCACCTTCTGGATCGAGCGCGACGCGGACCATGCGCCGGGAGGGCCCGTGCTGCGCTTCGGCACCGGCGCCGGGATCACCTGGGGCTCGGACGCGGCGGCGGAGTGGGCGGAGACGGAACTGAAGGCATCCCGGCTGCTGGGGGTAGCGTCGGAAGAGCAGTACCCGGCGGGGCAGCACCTGACGGGGCAGTACCCCACGGGGACCAGCGGAAGGACAACCCCATGAAAATCTGGCTCGACGGCGGAATCCGGGACCTGGACACCGCACGTGTCTCCGTGCTCGACCACGGCATCACGGTCGGTGACGGAGTCTTCGAGACCCTCAAGACCGTCGAGGGACGTCCCTTCGCCCTGACCCGGCACCTCGACCGGCTCGACACCTCCGCCCGCGGTCTCGGCCTGGCAGAACCCGACCGCGACGAGGTACGGCGCGCGTGCGCCGCCGTCACGGAGGCCCTGCCGGTGCCGCTGGGCCGGCTCCGCATCACCTACACCGGCGGTCCCTCGCCGCTCGGCTCCGACCGCGGTGAGGCCGGACCCACCCTCATCGTCGCCCTCGTCGAGGCCACCCGGCGCCCCGAGACCACCGCCGTGATCACCGTCCCCTGGACGCGTAACGAGAACGGCGCACTCGCGGGACTGAAGACCACCTCCTACGGCGAGAACGTCGTCGCCCTCTCCCGCGCACACGAACAGGGCGCCAGCGAGGCCCTGTTCGCCAACACCAAGGGCCGCCTCTGCGAGGGCACGGGCACCAACGTCTTCGTCGTCATCGACGGTGAACTGCACACCCCGCCCCTCGGCTCGGGCTGCCTCGCGGGCATCACTCGCGCCCTGGTGGCCGACTGGTCCGGCGCCCGGGAGACCGACCTGGCGCCGGAGGCGCTGGAGCAGGCCGAGGAGATCTTCCTGACCTCCTCGCTGCGTGACGTGCAGGCCGTGGACCGCGTCGACGGCCGCGAACTGCCCGGCGCGCCGGGCCCGGTCACCGCCAAGGCCATGCGGATCTTCGCCGAGCGGTCCGCCGCCGACATCGACCCGTGACCGGCCCGCCGGCGGCCGGTACGGACCGAAACCAGGTGACGCGGACGGGCGCAGGGGGTAGAACTCGACCGATGACGACGACTCTGCGTCCCACCGGGCCGGAGCAGCGCGGTGCCGGCGGCGTTCGCTCCCGCAGCTACGACATCTGCGTCAACAGCCGTCCGGTCGGCCTCCTCCGGCTGGCCACCGACGCGCGCTACGGCCCCGCGGCCGGCCGCGTGGAGCAACTCGTCGTCGACGAGCGCGAGCGGCGGCGCGGCCGTGGCGCCGTCGCCGCTCTCGCCGCCGAAGAGGTGCTGCGCGAGTGGGGCTGCGCGCGCGTGGAGGCCGGCATCCCGGCCACCGCGGCAGCGGCCCTGCGACTGGCCGACGGCCTCGGTTACCGCGAGCGCAGCCGCAACATGCTCAAGGAGCTGGAGGAGGAGCCACGGCTGCCGTCCGGCAGCTCGGCCCGCCCGATGACGGATGCCGAGTTCCCGGCCTGGCGGGAGCGCGGACGCCCCCAGCTGCTGCGCACCCTGCTGGACCGCGGCGTACCGGCGGAAGGGGCCGAGCGGAAGGCCGACGAAGACTTCCGTACGCTGCTGCCCGCCGGCGCGGCCACCAGCGGCGCGGTGCTGCGCGTGCTCGTCCACGAAGACAGCGAGGTCGGCACCCTCTGGGTCGACGTCGCCAACAGCCCCCGTACGGACGCCGACAGCTGGGTCTTCGACGTCGAGGTCGCCGAGGAACGGCGCGGGCACGGCCACGGCCGCACGCTGATGCTCCTCGCCGAGCGCGAGTCCCTCGCGGCCGGAGCCCGGGTCCTCGGACTCAAGGTCTACGCCGGCAACGCGCCGGCACAGCGCCTCTACGCGTCACTGGGCTACCGGTCCGTCGAGCATCACCTCTGGAAACCCCTGGTCTAGGACGACCTGGGACGGTCTAGGACCCGTCGCGGGCGCCACGCAGCAGGCCGTCGGCGATCTCTTCTATCCGCTCGCGCAGCCCGTCCTGGCTCTTGCCGCCGTCCAGCCGCTGCCCGCCGATGACGTACGTCGGCGTGCCCGTCACCCCGATCGCCCTGCCCTCGGCCTGGTCGGCGTCGACGACGAGCAGGTGCCGCCCGTCGATCAGGGCGGTCTCGAACTCCTCCACGTCCAGCCCCAGGTCCCCCGCCACCTCCAGCAGCAGCCGCTCGCCCCGCTTGCCCAGCTCCGCGGTGCGTTCCAGCACCGCCGCCGCGTAGGCGTCTCCGCCGCCCTGCGCGTATGCCTCCTCGGCGGCCTGGGACGCCGCGTAGGCGTGCTTGTGCTTCTCCAGCGGGAAGTGCCGCAGCCGGATCTCCAGTGCGTCCCCGTACCGCTCGCGCAGCGCGCTCAGATCGCGTTGCGCCCGGTGGCAGTCGGGGCACTGGAGCTCGCACCAGTAGTCGAGTACGGGAGGCGTGGAGGCGGCGTCGTCCATGCGGACAGTCTGTCAGCCCTGCGGCGGGCGCCGAACCCGGAGATCTCCCTGAACCCTCGGTGCGGGCATGGCCGAGCACAGGCCGTCCGAGGCAAAATGGAGACATGCTCACCACGACCGTCTGCGCCGCCCTCTCCGCGGCCGGACTGGCCGTCGCCTTCCTGACGGCCTACCGGCGCCGCTTCGTCGCGGCCACCCGCATCGCCGCGCTCGCCCTGGTGCCGGTCGGACTGGCGATGGCCGGGCTGATCGGTCTCGGCGGCGAGATCGGTACCGCGGTCGGTGGCTGGGCGGCCGATCTCGTGCTCAGGCCCACGGTGTGGGCGGGCTTCGGGGTACTGGCTGTCGCGGTGGTGCTGTACGTGATCGCGCGCTTCGCGGGCCGCCGTCGCGCCGGCCGCGCAGAACGCCGCGCCGCCGTGTCCTCCGGCGCCGGCAGCCGGCAGGCGGCACCGTCGAAGTCCGCGACGGCCGGCGCCACCCCCGCGCTCAAGGCGGGGGAGACCCCTTCACCGGAGAGCAGGCCCACCACGGCCGGCACCGCGGAGAAGCCCGCCTCCGGCGGCGCGGACGACTTCTCCGACATCGAGGCCATTCTCAAGAAGCACGGCATCTGACCTCCCGCTACCACGGTGGCCGGGCCGGTACCTGGGGAAGCGGTGAACTCCACCGTCCCGTGGGCGTGTTGATCGTCATCACAGGTGCGGGCTGCGTCATCATCAGCGCGAGATGGACATGACGCCGAACCCCACGGGCGCGCTCACCGAGCCGCCCCGCGCGCCTGCCGCGACCGCCCCGCCCCTGCCCGCCCCGCCGCTGCCCGTCCCGGCGCTGCCCGAGTTCCCGGAGCTTCCCGAACCGCGGGGCTGCCTCTACGCCCTGTCCCAACCGCCGCTGATGCTCTTCCTCGCGGTGATCGCCGTCCTGCTGGCCGTCACCGGCGCCCACGACCTGTTCACGCTGTGACCGGGCCACGTGCTCATGCCGGCGCCCGGGGCCGGAACCGGGTGAGCGCCTCAGTCGCGGGTCACCTGGGCCGACTCCCGCCGACGTGCCCGGTAGGCCGCGACGTGGAGCCGGTTTCCGCAGGTGCGGCTGTCGCAGTAGCGGCGCGAACGGTTGCGGGAGAGGTCGATGAACGCCCGCCCGCAGTCCGGGGCGCCGCACCGCCGTAGCCGGTCACGCTCTCCGGAGACGATCATGAAGGCCAGCGCCATCCCGCCGTCGGCGGCGAGGTGGTGTGCGACGGAGGCGCCGGGCGCGAAGTAGTGCACGTGCCAGTCGTAGCCGTCGTGGTCGGTCAGCTGCGGAGTCGTACCCGCCTCGGCCACCAGTGCGTTGACCAGTTCGGCGGCCGTGCGGTCGTCGGCCGCCGCGAAGACCCGTGCGAAGCGGTCCCGTACGGACTGCACAGCCGCGAGGTCGTCCTCGGTGAGCGATCCGACGCCGCTGACGCTGTTCCGCTCGACGAAGGCCCCGAGATCGCCGACGGACACGAGCAGGTCGGGCGTCTCACCGTCTGGCGCGCTGTTGAGCAGGTCGACCACGTCGTCGAGTGCGCACCGGGTGTCGTGATTGATCTGCACGGTTCGCTCCTCGGCGGCTGCCTGACAGGTCCGGTGCGGACAGAGCCTAGCCCCCCGCGGCAAGCGGCGACGCCGCCACCGCCGGGGCCTCCCGGTGCAGCGAGGGAGGTCCCGCGG
>NZ_JBOHCV010000722.1:0-18936 GCF_050698815.1 Streptomyces sp. | reverse complement strand
GGCTGTCACCGCCGGGCCCTGCTGGACGGCGCCGGCGTCGACAAGTCCGCCTTGGCCGAGGCGTTGGGGGCGCCGGCTCCGTTCGGGCAGTCGCAGTTCGCGTTCATGCGGGGCAACGCCTTCGAGGCCCGGGTCAAGGCGGACGGCGGTGCCGAGCTGATCCGGCTGCTGTGCGCGCGTACGGGCGAGGCGCCTCCGGAGCCGGGTGAGGTCACCGTGCCGGACCTCACCGCGCCCGGCCCGGCCGGCCGCACGGCCCGCACCCGCCTCGCGCTCGCGGAGGCCACCGCTGCCGCCTCGGCCTCCCCTTCCGCCTCCACCGCCACCGGTCGCGGCCCCGCGAACTGGGCGCTGCTGGACCACCCGATGCTCGCCCTGGACGTCGCCGGTTCGACGGCCTATCTGGAGCCGGACGCGATCGCCGTCCACCCGGACGGCGGTTGGACGGTCATCGAGATCAAGTCCTTCCCGGTCCTGGACGGTTCCGCGGACGCGGCCAAGGTCGGCGCGGCCGCCCGCCAGGCGGCGGTCTACGCACTCGCGCTGGCGCAGCCCGGACTGGACGGCACGGTGCGCGACGAGGCGCTGCTGGTGTGCCCGAAGGACTTCTCCAACCTCCCCACCGCGCACGGTGTCGACATCCGCAAGCAGCTCGCCACCACCCGCCGCCAGCTCGCCCGGCTCACCCGTCTCGAGGAGATCGCCAAGGACCTTCCGGCGGGCACGGTCCTCGATCCCTCCCGCCCGGCGGAGGAGCTGACCGCCGCGGTCGGGTCGGTCCCGGCGGCGTACGCACCGGAGTGCCTGTCCAGCTGCGAACTCGCCTTCCACTGCCGTGCGCAGGCCCGCACCGCGGGCGCCGTCGAGTCCCTGGGCCGCTCCGTGCGGGGGGAGCTGGGCGGACTCCGCACCATCGAGTCGGTCCTGGCGGCGGCTGCCGACGGCCCCGACGGCCGAACCGCCGACGAAACCGGCGGCGAACCCGCCGACCCGACGACGGCCGGGCTGCGCCGTGCGGCCCGGCTGCGCGCCGAGGCGCTGGGGCTCCGGGAGGCACCGTGTCGCTGATGTCGGCGCTCGCCCGGATGGAGGCCGCCGCGGCGGGACGGGCCCAGCCCGCCGCGACCGTACGGCACCGGCAGCTGTCCGAACGGCCGCTCGTCTTCGTACCGTTGACCACCGCGGGCGAGGCCGGGGCACCGCTGGGCGCACTGCTCGGGACGGACCGGGAGGCGCCCGAGCTGCTCGTCGTGGCGCAGCCGCGCGACCGCGACCTGCGGTTCGCCTTCCTCGCCCGGCTCGCCGACACCCTGCTGCCGTACCTGGAGTCCGCGCAGGACGACGTCGAGTGGGAGGAGCGCAAGGAGACCGACCCGGAATCCGGCAAGAAGGTCCCGGTCCAGGTCGAACTGTGCGCGGACGCCCCGCAGTTGCTCGTGCCGAACGCGCCCGGCGCCGACTTCGTCCGGCTACTGGGCCGTTCCACGCGCTTCCGGCGCACCGCCGAGGAGGAGCCGGAGACGCCGTTCCCGGCTCCCCCGCGCGTACCGCTGCTCGGGCGCTGGCTGACGCACTACGGGGAGCGCGCCCGGGTTCCCGGCTCGTCGCTCCTGCTGTCCATGACCGAGCTGCTGACCCGGCACTGGGCCACCGGCCAGAGCGCGCTGGAGGACCAGCATCTGGGCGCGCTGCTCGCCTGGATCGACCCGCCCGACGGGCTGAGCGGCGCCGACGCCGCGCTCCGCGCGGAGGTGGCACGGGACGCGGCAGGCCAGCTGTTGTGCCCGCCCGCCGGTCCCGCCACCGACCCGGCCTTCGACAACAAGCTGCTGGCGCCCGCCGTCGCCCGCTTCGACGCGGGCCTGCCGGGCGCCGAGGACGAGGTGCGCGAGCTGATCGCCTCCCAACTCCGCCCCACCTGGGCGGCGATGTGGCGCGGCGTCGATCTGCTGCACACGCTGCCGGAAGGTGAGCGGGTGGCGGAGCGCTGGAAGCGGGACCGCTGGTCCTATACCGGACACCGCGACCGCGTACGCACCGGCGAACCGCCCCAGCCGCGCCGCGACGACGCGGTGACCGCCGCTGCGAAGCTGGCCACACGGGAGCAGGCGCAGGCCAGGCTGGCGGCGCAGGAGGCGCTGGACGACCCGCTCGTGATGGCGGAGCGGCGGCTGGCGGGTGAGGCCTTCACGGGCGAGGTCGTCGAGGTGGAGATGGCGTACTCGGAGGGCAAACGGCCGATGCCGCGCCCGCTGGTCACGGTGCGCACGGACGACCGGCCGCAGCCGGCCGAGGGCCGCAGGGTGCACCGGGTGACGGCCGAAGGTGCCCAGCAGAGCGCCGAGTTCGTCCCTCGTCGGACGCCCGGGCCCGGCCTGCTGACCGTGCGGCTGACCAGCGGCATGGGCCGCGGCAAGGAGCCGGCCCCCGGCACGGTGCCGGAGAAGGGCGACCGGCTGTGCTGGACCCTCTTCGAGCACGCACCGCGCGGCGGCCCCGGACTGCCCGACGTCGAGGACACACCGTGGACGCACGGCGGTCCGCCGGGCTCCGCGTCCGCCGAGCCGGCCGGACAGCAGCCCCTGACGTCCTTCCCGCTCCCCGACCCCGTCACCGGTGAGGACCTCCTGTGAGCGAGCCGCCCCCCGGCGAGGCCGCCTCCCTCGCCACCGAAGCGATCCTCCACGACACCCTGCACGGCTCCGGCCGCGGCGTCGTCGTGGACTCACCGCCAGGCGCGGGGAAGTCGACGCTCGTCGTCCGCGCCGCCCGCGCACTCGCCGCCGCCGGACGCCCGTTGATCGTGATCGCGCAGACCAATGCCCAGGTCGACGACCTCGTCGACCGGCTGGCCACCGCCGATCCCGAACTCCCCGTCGGCCGTCTGCACAGCAGTGAGGCGCGCCCCTACGACCCCGCACTCGACAGGCACCCGGGGGTCGTCACCTCCGCCAAGCCGGCCGATCTCGCCCAGCTGCCCGTGATCGTCTCCACCGCCGCCAAGTGGGCCTGGGTCGCGGCGGAGACACCCTGGCGGCACGCGATCGTGGACGAGGCATACCAGATGCGCTCCGATGCCCTGCTCGCCGTCGCCGGGCTCTTCGAGCAGGCCCTCTTCGTCGGCGACCCGGGCCAGCTCGACCCGTTCAGCCAGGTCGGCGCCGAGCAGTGGGCGGGTCTCGCCTACGATCCCTCCGCCAGCGCCGTGGCCACCCTGCTCTCCCACAACCCCGGCCTGCCGCAGCACCGCCTCCCCGTCTCCTGGCGGCTGCCCCCCTCCGCCGCACCGCTGGTCTCGGCGGCCTTCTACCCCTACACACAGTTCCGCAGCGGCACCCGGCCGGGGGACCGCGGGCTCACCTTCGCCTCCCCCGCCGACGGCTCCGCGGCCGACCGGGTCATCGACGAGGCCGCCGGCTCCGGCTGGGGCCTGCTGGAGCTGCCCGCCCGGCACACGCCGCGTACGGACCCGGAGGCGGTCGCCGCCGTCGCCCAGGTCGTCGTGCGCCTGCTCACCCGCGACGGCGCCTCGAGGGACGAACACTCGCCCGCGCCCGCTCCGCTCACCGCCGACCGCATCGCGGTCGGCACCGCACACCGGGACCAGGCGGCGGCCGTACGGGCGGCGCTCGCCACGTCCGGCACCCCCGCCGCACTACGGGCCGCCGACGTCACGGTGGATACGGCGAACCGTCTGCAGGGGCGGGAGTTCGACGTGACGGTCGTGCTCCATCCGCTGTCGGGCCGGCCGGACGCGACGGCGTTCCACCTGGAGACGGGGCGGCTGTGCGTGCTGGCCTCGCGGCACCGGCACGCGTGCGTCGTGGTCTGCCGGGCCGGCGTCGCCGGACTGCTCGACGACCACCCGAGCACCGAGCCGGTCCAGCTCGGCGTCACCCCGAAGTTTCCCGACGGCTGGGAGGCCAACCACGCGGTGCTCTCCCACCTCTCCACCCACCGCGTTGCCTGGCGACCCTGAGCCGGAGCCGCCACCCACCGCCGCCCGCCGGACGGAGTACGGCTCGCCGCCGAAGGCGGCCAACGGAAACAGCCCTGACGGCTGGGAGGCGAACCACGCGGTGCTCTCCCGCCTCGCCGCGCACACGGTGCCCTGGGAGCCTGTGGGCCGGGCCGGCCGGCCGTGAGCCGGCCGGCCGCAGGCCGAGCTCTGAGCCGCACTGCACACCGGACGCGGGAAGCGGGACAATGGCCGAGGCCCATACAGCTGGAGGTATCCACATGCCCGAGCCGCACTCGGCTCCGGACCCGCGCGGGAGCGCACCGCGCTTCCGCCGCCCGGCGCCCCTGCTCTTCGAGCCCTCGGAGACCAGGGACGACGGCGAGCAGTTCTTCGACCTGGACTCGATCGCCGATCCGCGCGAGCTGCTGGAGCGCTCGACCGAGCTGGCGCTCGCCTTCCGCGCCGCCGCCGACCGGGCCGTGGAGTTCCAGGCGATGGCCGCCGCCCAGCTGGCCGACCCCCGGCGCTTCGACCGGCTGTCTGACGCGGCGGTCGCCGCCCGTGGTGACTGGACGGAGGACTACGCGCGGAAAATGATCGAGTTCGGCCGCGAGCTGCTCACGGAGCGCGGCCCGCAGTAGCGCGCCACCGGTTTCCGCAGAGTCACCGGGCATATGCGGGGAGGAAAGATAGGCGACGCCCCCTGCTCTTGTCCGGGTTTCCACCGACAGTTCAATACAGAACCTCTTTTCCCGCCACTCTGTCCGTCATGAGCGATCGGAAGCATCACACCCCCGGCCCCTCGGGCCCCTCCCGCGTCACCTCCGACGGCGCCGACTGGCTCGCCTCCGCCAGCGCGTTCCCCGGCAGCGTGCACGCACTGTGGCGGCACCGCCCCGCGGCGCCCCGCGTCCTCCCCTGCGGCACGGCCTTCGACGTGGTGAGCACGCCGCCGCTACTGGGCCGCCGCATCCTGGACCGGTTATGGACCACGGGCCCCGGCAGCGGACCTGTGGCCATCCACCGGGGACGCGTGCTCCTCTTCACCGCCACCGGCACGGCCCAACGGCTGCCAGCGCTGCTCAGCTGGAAGGAGTGGCGAGAGCCCGCCCGGCAATCGCTCGCACCGCTGCTCTGTCACGGCCTCGGGGAGACGGTGACCGTACCCGCCCTGCACCCGGGAACGGGACCGGCGACCGCGGTGGACGGCCCGTCCCGCTGGCTCGTGGCACCGGACCGGCGGCACCCCTGGCTGCCGGGCCCCGAAATCCTCCTCCGCGCCGCTCTTCGCTCCGTACGCGCAGGTCGGGGGCCCGCGACGGGCCCCACGGCGGGCCCCACGACCACGGGGCAATCGATTTTCACCGCAGCGGATCGTGGTGTTAAGGTCTACGACGTCACCAGGCGCCGCTAGCTCAGTTGGTTAGAGCAGCTGACTCTTAATCAGCGGGTCCGGGGTTCGAGTCCCTGGCGGCGCACAGACAGCCGAAGGCCATACGCGTCGAGCGCGGGGGCCTTCGGCGTGCCGGGCGCTGCGCTACTGCGGCGCACCACGCGCCACCCGCACCCGCCACCCGTCCTGTGCGCTGCGGCCGGTGACCTCCACCCGTACCCCGCCGCCACGGTGCGTCTCGTAGCTCTCGCCCACTCCGAGCGGGGCGTCCGCCAGTGCCGGATAGACCGAGCCGTCGGGACAGGCCCGGGTGCCGGGGTGTCCGTCTATCACCTTGATCGGCCCGTGCGTCGAGGCGCGGTCGCTGCGCACCCAGTAGAGCAGCACGCCCTCCGCGCACAGCCCCCGGTCGTTGCCCTCCGAGTCGCGGGCCTCGACCGCGAGCGCCTCGTTCGGTCCGGTACGCACCACGGCCAGCCGCCGGTCACCCGGGCCGCCGAGCGTCGCCTCGCCGAGCGGGCGCACGGTGTGCGTGGTGACACCGGCGGCGGACGGTACGCAGCTGACGTTGTCCCGGCTGAGCCAGCCGAGCTTCCACTTCTCCCAGGCGAAGAGATCCGGGGCCAGTCCGAACTGGCTTCCCATCAGGTCCCAGTCGCCCACGAAGGTGTCCCAGTCGGCGGCGACCGCGCCCGACGCCGGCCGCTGGTAGAGATCCGGCAGGTCGAAGGCGTGGCCGGTCTCGTGCGCGAGGACGTGGCGGTCGGGCGGGCTCTGCTCGAAGACGGTGACGAGCCGGTGCAGTTCCGAGCCGTCGGCCTCGATCGGGTCGTCGAAGTTGACGACCTTCGTGGCATCCGAGTCCACGCCGCGGGCATCGGGGTCGGCGACCAGATAGACGAGGTCGTAGCGGCTGAAGTCGACATGGGGGTCGGCCGCGGCGACCGCGTCCCGCAGGTATTCGGTGCGCTGCCGGGTGTTCCAGTCGCGCTGTATCCCGTACGAGCGGGATTCGGACGGCATCTGAATCCACCGCTTGACCGGATGTGCCCGCAGCCGGAAGGCCCCGTACGAGGCGCGGCTGAAGAAGTCGGACGTGGCGGGGAAGTGGTCGGCGGCCAGCTCGCCGGGGGTGGCCAGCGGGGTCGCGTCGGGGAAGGAGAGGAAGATCAGGGCGGCGTCGAGGCGCTGCTCGGGCCGCGGATACGCCGGGTCCCAGGTGTCCACGCCGAGGGAGTGGTGCGCGTCCGTACGCGGCAGGGCACACGGTGCGGCGACCCCCTCCGCGGTGGCCGGACCCGCGAAGAGCGACATCCCCACGAAGGCGGTGAGGGCGGTGAGGACGGCTGCCTTATGGCGCCATCCGCACCGTATGGAAGAGGTTCTGCTGCGCCAGCCGGGCTTCCGCGATTGCGCCACGTCTCGACCTCACTGGAGCAGGAAGTACGGACTCCTCCACTTTTGCCTGTGATGGCTGGTAAGTCCTGTTCCGTTAGACCAGGCGCGTTAGCGGCAATATGACTACCGAGTGTGATGCTCGGTCGCATGCGGGCGGGCGCGTTCGCGCACGCGTGCGGGAACGTTCACCCTCGCGCCAGTCCCCTCGCCCCATGCGCACCAACGACCCGGTGGGACGTCGTGGATGCTGGCTCCGCTCACCCCTGAACCTCTATGATCGGCACATTTCCAGCGCGGATCCGCCACGCAGCGCCCCGGGCCGGCAGCCCGGCGGATCCGCACGCGACGAGCCCCCCGGCGGGAGCGATCGGTGAACGGACCCCTCGAAGGACCGGCCAGCAACTCCGGCGACGACACCGGAACCCCACCGCAGAAGATCACGGAACGTAGTCGCCCACGTGGCGGACGGCACGGCAGGGCAGAGTGGCTCGGCTGGAAGCGGGACAGCGACTTCCGTGCCGCCTTCAACGCCGCCCGGCTCGCCATGGCCATCGTCGACCGCGACGGCCGGGTGGTCAGCGCGAACCGGGCCCTCGGCACGCTGCTGGGCGCCGCGCCCGAATCGCTCGCGGCGACCTCCCTCACCGACCTGCCCGCACTCGGCCTGGACAAGAGCACCCTGCGCGCCGGCTACGACAGCGGTTCGGCCCCGCACGAGAGTGCGGGGGGCGGCATGCGCGGCAGACACAGCGCGGCCCGTGGCGGTACCGCCGCTACCGCCGGCGCCGGCGCGCCCGAGCCGCACCGGCTGAGCTGCACCCGGCGCATGAAGAACGCCGACGGGCACACCGTCTGGGCGGAGATCACCCTCATCCCCACCGCGCACGACGGCGAGACCCTGCTGTCCGTCGCCGACATCAGCGAGCAGCGCGACCTGCGGGAGCGGCTGCGCCATCTCCAGATGCACGACCCGGTGACCCGGCTGCCCAACCGCACCCTCTTCTTCGAGCGGCTGGCGACCGCGCTGTCCGACACCGCGACCGGCCGGGTCGGGATCTGCTACCTCGACCTGGACGGCTTCAAGGCGGTCAACGACACGCTGGGACACCGCGTGGGTGACGAACTGCTGGACGCGGTGGCGCAGCGGCTCACGCAGTGCGCGGAGGGCGGTGGCCAGGGACACCTGGCGGCCCGGCTCGGCGGCGACGAGTTCGCGCTGCTCGTGGACGGCTCGACCGGTACGGAACAGCTGACGGCACTCGCGGACGCGGCGCTGAAGGCCCTGCAACGCCCCTTCGACCTGGCCGGGCAGCGGCTCTCGGTGTCCGCCAGCATCGGCGTGGTGGAGCGGGAGGCGGCCGGGACCGGCCCCACCGAGTTGATGCAGGCCGCCGACACGACGCTCTACTGGGCCAAGGCCGACGGCAAGGCGCGCTGGACGCTCTTCGACCCCGAGCGCAACGCCCACAGGATGACCCGGCAGGCACTCTCCGCCGCGCTGCGCGGCGCCGTGGGGCGAGGTGAGTTCGTGCTGGACTACCAGCCGATCGTGGGCTTCGCCGACGACGGGCTGCGCGGGGTGGAAGCGCTGGTGCGTTGGCAGCATCCGGAGTTGGGCAAACTCGGGCCGAACCGGTTCATCGGGCTGGCCGAGGAGAACGGCGCAATCGTGCCGCTGGGCCGCTGGGTCCTCGAGGAAGCATGCCGCCAGGCGAGGAGCTGGATGCTGGGCCACCCCGGCCCGCCGGTCTACGTCAGCGTGAACGTGGCCGTGCGGCAGGTCTGGGACTCGGATCTGGTGGCCGACGTGGGCCGGGTGCTGGAGCAGACCGGGCTGCCCTCCGGGCTGCTCCAGCTGGAGCTGACCGAGTCCGCGGTGATGGGCTCGGCCGGCCGCCCGTTGCAGGCGCTGCAGGCGCTCAGCGAGATGGGCGTGCGCATCGCCATCGACGACTTCGGCACCGGCTACTCCAACCTCGCCTATCTCAGCCGCCTCCCGGTACGCACGCTGAAGCTGGACGGCTCCTTCGTACGGGGCTTCCGCGCGGCACGGCACCCGAACCCGGCCGACGAGACGATCGTGACGGCCCTGGTGCGGCTCGCCCACCAGCTGGGCATGACCGTGACGGCCGAGTGCGTCGAGAGCCCCGCACAAGCGGACCGGCTCCGCCGCATCGGCTGCGACACGGGCCAGGGCTGGCACTACGCCAAGCCGATGCCGGCGCACTGCATCACGGCGCTGCTGGGTTAGACCGGCGGGCGGCGGCCAACTCCCGGCACGCGTCCCCACGTGTCAGCCGGGCGGCAGCCCGTACGCGTCGGCGATGAGCCGGTAGGAGTGGACGCGCGCAGCGGGGGTGTGCGCGTTGGCCGTGAGCATCAGCTCGTGGGCGCCGGTGCGCTTGACGAGGCGGTCGAGGCCGTCCCGTACGGCATCGGGTGTGCCGTACGTCACATTGGCCAGCCAGCCGTCCACGAAATCGCGCTCCACGGCGCTGAACGAGCGCGCCTCCGACTCCGCCTGCTCCGGGGTCGGGACCAGGCCGGGGCGCCCCGTGCGCAGCCGCATCATGGCCAGTGCGGCGGTGAGCACCTGACGGTGTGCCGCCACCTCGTCGTCGGCGGCGAGGGCCGAGGCGCCGATCATCGCGTACGGCTCGTCCAGCAGGGCCGAGGGGCGGAACGTCTGGCGGTAGAGGTCCAGGGCGGGAACCGTGTTGGCGGCGGAAAAGTGGTGCGCGAAGGCGAACGGGAGCCCGAGCCGGCCCGCCAGCTGTGCGCTGAAGCCGGACGAGCCCAGCAGCCAGACCGGCGGCCGCGACACCTGGCCGTCCGGGTCCTGCACCGGGCCGGGCACGGCGTGGATGCGGGAGTAACGGTGCCCGGCGGGGAAGCTGTCGTCGAGGAAGTGGGTCAACTCCGCGAGCTGCTGCGGGAATTCCTCCGCCCCCTCGCTGAGCGTGGGGGCACTCCCCCGCGCTCCGCTGGGGGGACCCCCACCCATGCCCTTAGGGCTATGGGGGACGGTCCGGCGCAGCGCCGCCGCCGTCGCGCCGTCGGTGCCGGGTGCCCGGCCCAGGCCGAGGTCGACACGGCCGGGGGCGAGCGCCTCCAGCGTGCCGAACTGCTCGGCGATGACCAGGGGGGCGTGGTTGGGCAGCATCACACCGCCCGAGCCGAGCCGGATGCGGTCGGTGTGGGCGGCGAGGTGAGCCAGGATCACGGCGGGCGAGGAGCTGGCGACGCCGGGCATGGAGTGGTGCTCCGCGACCCAGTAGCGGGTGAAGCCACGCCGCTCGGCGAGCTGCGCGGTCTCGACGGTGGCCCGCAGGGCGTCGGCGGCCGCGTATCCGACGCCGACGTTCGCCAGGTCCAGCACGGACAGCGGGACGGGGGCGGTGCCCTTCGCCGCGCCCCGGATCGTGTCGCCCCATCCGTTCGGCGCACTGCCCCCGCTGCCTGTGGCGCTGTCGTCGTCCACGATGTGCCTTCTTCCGCTCGGCCGCCTGCTGCTGCGTACTGCACGCGTCAACGGCAGGCGGCCCCCTTCTCTTCCTCAGGTGAACAGCGTGCCCAGCGCGGGGCAGCGCACCGACACGTCCAGCAGGCGCAGGCCCTCCCAGACGGTGACCTGATTGGCGGTGAGGACGGGCTTGCCCAGCGCTTCCTCGAGCTCCGGGATCCAGGCGGCGGAGTGCAGGGCCGTGTCGGGGAGCAGCACGGCCTGCGCGTCGGGGTGGTCACCGCCGCGGGCGAGGGCCAGCACCTCTTCCTTCCCCCAGGTGCCCACCTCCGCGGCGGTGATGATGCCGCTGCCGCGCATCGAGACGACTTCGGCCCCGGCGGCCTTGAGGAAGGCGGTGAAGAGTTCACCCACGTCCTCCGGGTAGGTCGCGCCGATCGCGACCCGCTCGGCACCGAGCGCCCGCACGGCGTGCGCGAAGGCGAAGGACGTGCTGGAGGCGGGCAGCCCGGCGGTCGCGGACAGCTCTCGCACCTGGTCGTGCGCGCCGTCCCAGCCGAAGACGAAGCTGGCGCTGGTGCAGGACCAGACGACGGCCTGTACGTCCTGCTCCTTGACCTCCTCGACCTTGGCGGCAAGCCGCCTGGCCGAGCCCATCTCCAGCAGGGCGTCGGCGCGGTGGGCGTCCTCACCGATGTCGGTGTGCACGAGCGGCAGCCGTACGTCGGCGCCGGCGTCCCGGAGGATGCCCTCCAGCCGCGGGTAGTCGTCCTCGGCCGAGAAGCCGGGGTAGAGGAACCCCACCGCCTGTGTCATTTACGCCTCCCTGAGCGTTGCTGGGTGCTGGGTGCCGTGATCCCGGGTGTGCCGGGCGGGCATGGATGGGCGTCGGACTCTCGTCCGACGCCTGGTTGTCGGTGCGGGGCCGGTGCGGTGGCGGTGCGCTGCCGCTCACCGCGATCCGGCGGACTGTCACACGGGGGGCAGGCTGCCGCCGCCCCACTCGTCCGGATAACTCGAAGGGTACGGCTGGTCGTACCCCTCCAGCGGTTCGACGCTCTCGGCACCCGCACTCGCCAGTGCCGCCTCCGGCTCGGCCGGGGTGACCGGTTCGGCCGGCTCGGACTGCTCCGGCGGTGTCGCCGGGGCGGGCGGCGAGGGGGTCATGGCCGCCGGGCCGCGTCGTGCGACCGGATCCAGCAGCGCCTGGTACGGCCCCACCGCTTCCTTGCCGATGCGGCGCAGCGCCTCCCACATCGTCACCTGGTTCGCGGAGAGGACGGGCATCCGCAGTTCGGCCTCGAGCTGCGGGATGACGTCGTACGTCGGCAGGTTCGTACAGCTGATGAAGAGGGCGTCGGGAGCGTCGGCGACCGCCTCGCGGGCCATGTCGACGACGTCCCGGTACGGCACCCGCCAGATGTGCCGGGTCAGCCCGAGATAGCTGCGGCCGGTGACCGCGATGCCGGCCTCGCCGAGGAAGTCCTCCAGCGAGTCGGTGACCGACTTCGTGTAGGGAGTGACGACCGCCACACGCCGCGCGCCGATGTCCTGGAGCGCGTGGAGCAGTGCGCCCGAGGTGGTGAGCGAGGGGATCTCACCCGACTGTTCCATGGCCGCGCACATCGCCCGCTCACCGGCGGCGCCTCCGACGAAGCTGCCGGACGTGCAGGCGTACGCCACGACCTCGGGCGCCACGGCGGAGAGTGCCTGGACCCCCTCGTGCAGCGTTTCGTGCTCGCTGACGAGACGGGCCTGGTCGAGGCTGACCTCGACGGGGACGAAGGGTGTTCGGGTCAGATGCAGGGACACATCATCGGGCACCCACCGCCACAGCTCACGGTCGAGCGCGAAGTCGAACGGGGCGACGATTCCCACACCGCGTTGCGGCAGCGGTCCGCCGAGGAAGGAGACATCCATTTACTGAGCCCCAAAGAACGGAGGGGTATAGGGAGGCCTGAGGCCAGAAGAAGAAATGAAAGCCGGTCAAAAGCCGGAACACCGGGACAGATGCCTTCATTGACGACGGTAGTTCGGTCTCCCTACCGTGGTCAATCCTTCCATCCACGTCAGTTTTCCGCCCCTGAGTTAGGCCAACTCGATCAGTTGACCGTCTCCTCGTTTCGAAAGGGTTTCATGCCCATGTCCGACACCTGTCTTCTTGTCCTCGACGCCGACCCGCTGCCCCGTCTCGACCGGCTCGCCGGACGCGCCCGTGTCGTGCACGCGGACGCGGACAGCCTGGCCGAGCAGCTGCCCGCGGCGGATGTGTTGCTGGTGTGGGACTTCCTGTCGGACGCGGTGAAGCACGCCTGGCCGGGCAGGGGACCGCGCCCCCGCTGGGTGCACACGCCGAGCGCCGGCGTGGACCGGCTGCTGCCGGAACTGGCCGCCTCGCCTGAGACATACCTCACAAACGCCAGGGGCGTCTTCGATCAGCCCATTGCCGAATACGTGGCGGGGCTCGTTCTGGCCATGGCCAAGGATTTCCGCGGCAGCTGGGAATTGCACCGACAGCGGCAGTGGCGGCACCGCGAGACAATGCGGGTGGGAGGAACGCGGGCCGTAGTGGTGGGGTCCGGCCCTATTGGGCGGGCAATTGGCCGGACACTCATGGCACTGGGTGTCAGCGTGGACCTCGTCGGGCGTACGGAGCGGAGCGGTGACCCGGAATTCGGCCGGGTGCACGGCAACGTTGCGCTGGGGGGTCTGCTGGGCCGGGCCGACTGGGTGGTGTGCGTCGCCCCGCTGACGGAGGAGTCCCGTGGACTCTTCGACGCGGCGGCCTTCGCCCGGATGAAGCCGGAGGCACGCTTCATCAACGTCGGACGTGGGCAGCACGTGATCGAGAAGGACCTGGTGGACGCGCTCAACGAGCACCGGATCGCCGGGGCGGCGCTGGACGTCTTCGCCCAGGAGCCGCTGGCCGCCGAGAGCGAACTGTGGGAGGTGCCCGGACTGCTGATCTCACCGCACATGAGTGGCGACACGATCGGGTGGCGGGACGACCTCGCCGAGCAGTTCCTCGACAACTTCGACCGCTGGGAGGCCGGGGAGCCCCTGCTGAACGTGGTCGACAAGGGGCTGGGCTACGTCCCCTCGACGTAGCTCCTCCGGCCCCGCCCGGTACTCCACCCGCCCGCACCGACGCACCGCGCCACCCGCCCTCCCCACATCGCACAACCGCACACCGCCGGCCAACCGAAAGGCTCCGCCATGTCGGATCTCAGCTCCCTGACCGCCACCCAGCTCGTCGCCGGGTACGCGGCGGGAGACTTCTCCCCCGTCGAGGTCACCCGCGCGACGCTGGAACAGGCCGAGCGGGTGCAGCCGCACGTGAACGCCTTCGTCCGCATCGACCATGACGAGGCCATGGCCCAGGCCGGCGACTCCGCGGAGCGGTGGCGGCGCGGCGAACCGCTCGGGCTGACGGACGGGGTGCCGACGACGGTGAAGGACATCCTGCTGCTGCGCGGCAAGCCGACCCTGCGGGGCTCCTGGTCCAGCTCCACCGACGGCCCGTGGGAGGAGGACGCGCCCTCGGTCGCGCGGCTGCGCGAGCACGGGGCGGTGTTCCTGGGGAAGACGACCACGCCCGAGTTCGGCTGGAAGGGAGTGACCGACAGCCCCCGGCACGGGGTCACCAGGAATCCGTACGACCCGTCCCGCACGGCGGGCGGCTCCAGCGGCGGCGGCACCGCCGCGGTCGCGCTCGGCGCCGGACCGCTGAGTCTCGGTACGGACGCGGGCGGCTCCGTCCGCATCCCCGCCGCCTTCTGCGGGATCTTCGCACTCAAGCCGACCTACGGCCGGGTGCCGATCTATCCGGCGAGCGCCTTCGGCACGCTCGCGCACGTGGGCCCGATGACCCCGGACGCGGCGGACGCGGCACTGCTGATGGATGTGATCTGCGGACCCGACTCCCGTGACTGGTCGCAACTGCCCCCGCCCACCGGCAGCTTCCGTGCCGCGCTGGCGGGCGGCGTGCGCGGGCTGCGCGTCGCCTACTCGCCCAGCTTCGGCGGCCAGGTCGACGTCGACCCGGCGGTCGCCGCCGGGGTGCGCCGCGCGGTGGAGCGGCTGGCGGAGCTGGGCGCGGTGGTCGAGGAGTCCGACCCGGGTTTCGCCGACCCGATCGAGGCGTTCCACAGCCTGTGGTTCGCCGGCGCGGCGCGGGTGACGGAGTACTTCAGCGAGGAGCAGCGCGAGAAGATGGACCAGGGCCTGCGGGAGGTCTCCGAGGACGGCGCCGCGCGTGCGGCGCTGGACTACCTCGCCGCCGTCGATGTCCGGATGGCACTGGGGAAGGCGATGGGCCGCTTCCACGACACCTACGACCTGCTGGTGACCCCGACCACGCCGGGTACCGCCTTCGAGGCGGGCCTCGAGGTGCCGGCGGGCTCCGGGTACCGGCGCTGGACCGAGTGGACCCCCTTCACCTACCCCTTCAACATGACGCAGCAGCCCGCCGCCTCGGTCCCCTGCGGGCTGGACGGGGACGGTTTGCCGATGGGCGTGCAGCTGGTGGCCGCACGCCACCGGGACGATCTGGTGCTGCGCGCGGCCCACGCGCTGTACGAGGCGGGGGCCGCGGAACTGCCGGCCCCCGCTCTGCGGGGGGCTACGCCCGCCGGAAGTTGAGGCTCTCGCCGAGCGCGCCCGCCCGCCAGAGGTCCTGGCAGGCCTCGGCCATCCGGTCCAGCCCGTCGACCACCGCTCCCCAGACGATGCCGGGCACCCAGCCGGCGTCGCCGTTGATCAGGAGGTTGTTGCGCTCGTAGAAGAGCGCGAGGTCGATGACGGTGGACCGGGTGGCGTGGGCGGCCTGGCCGCCCTGCTGCTCGGCCGCCGCGTCGTAGCCGTAGGAGGCGGTGCCCAGCTGAGTATTGGTGAAGGTGAAATAGCAGAGATCACCCGGAATGGGAGTGATCGTCGGATTCTCGAGCGGTGGCTCCTCGGGGGCGAAGGGCGGGATCAGCGCATAGATCTCGTTCCGCGCGTACTTCGCGTGGTAGACGTCGCCGCCCAGCGGCAGCGCGTTCCACACGGCCTCGCAGGTGATCGGCGCGCGGTCGTCGAGCAGCTTGGCGGTGCAGCTCACTCCCCGCTTGTCCAGGGACACTTCGATGAAGCGCTCGGCCATCATGCTCCTTCTCACGTCGTTCTCACGTCGTCAGACCCATAGTGCCCTGCGGAGCGTGAGCGGACGCGTGGCCTCCGCTACGCGAATCCGTTGGAACCCGGTCAGATCAAGGGCTGGAAACAATCCGCATATGTTCATCAAGTCTGGGTAGCTGCGGGCGCATGGCTCCACCACAACGAAACAACCAGGACACAGGCAGAGGAATCCAACGCCGCTCACTGCTCATGGGAGTGGCGTCCTTGGGAGCCCTTGGCGCGGCCGGCTGCAGCCGGGCACCGGGCGAGGGAAAAGTGGAAGGTGGCGACCTCCTCAGGCGGCTGCAGGAGAAGGGAACCGTCAGGATCGGCATCGCGAGCGAGCCGCCCTTCGGTTATGTGGACAAGAACGGCGAGCCCACCGGCGAGGCTCCGGAGATCGCCAAGGTCATCTTCAAAGCCCTCGGTATCGATGAAGTCGCCGCCATTCCAGTGGAGTTCGGCGCGCTGATTCCCGGCCTGAAGGCGCAGCAGTTCGACGTGGTGTCAGCCGGGATGTACATCAATCCCCCGCGCTGCGCACAGGTTCTCTTCGCGGACCCGGACTACCTGATGCTGGACTCCTTCATCGTGAAGAAGGGTAATCCGCACGGAATCAAGACGTACGAGGACATCTTCAAGAAGAAGCTGAAGCTCGCGAGCGGCAAGGCGTACGCGGAGATCGACTACGCCAAGGACGCGGGCATCAAGGACATCCTGATCCTCCCCGACCAGGTCGCCGGGCTGGACGCGGTGACACAGGGCCGGGTCGACGCCTTCGCCGGCACCAACGTCACGGTCAAGGGCGTGGTGAAGGGATCGGCCCGGGCGGAGGCCACCGAGGCGTTCCAGCCCGAGATGGGCGGCAAACCGGCCTACGGGGCCGGCGGATTCGCCTTCCGGCTGTCCGAGAAGAATTTCCGTGACGCCTTCAACAAGGAGCTGCACAAGCTCAAGGCGAACAACTTCGAAAAGCTCCTGGACATTGTCGAACCATTCGGATTCGGAATGCGCGAGATGACGAACAAAACGGCGAAGGAGCTGTGCTGATGATGACTTCGGGCATGTTCAGCAACTGGTTCCTGCCAGGAATCTGGGTCACCATCCAGGTGACCTTCTTCAGTGCCGCACTCGCCGCCGGGGTGGCCTTCACCATAGGAACTCTGCGCACCTCGAACATCTGGATCGTACGGTTCCTGTCCGGGGCCTACTTCGAAATCTTCCGCGGCACCTCGGCGCTGGTGCTGATGTTCTGGATGTTCTTCGCGCTGCCGCTCTTCGGATGGCAGCTGGTCCCGATGTGGGCCGGCGTCAGCGCGCTGGGCCTCACCTACGGAGCATACGGTTCGGAGATCGTACGAGGCGCACTCGCCGCGGTTCCCGCCGCACAGCGTGAGGCGGGCATCGCGCTCAGCTTCACGAAAATGCAGCGGCTGCGCCGTATCGAACTCCCCCAGGCCTGGCCGGAGATGGTGCCGCCGTTCAACAACCTGCTCATCGAGCTGATGAAGGGCACGGCGCTGGTCTCCGTCATCACCGTGGCCGACATGACCTTCGCCGGCAACCTCGTCCGGCTCGGGGACAACGAGAGCGCACCGATCTACACCCTCTTGCTGGTGCTCTACTTCGTCCTGGCCTTCGCCCTGACCCGCGGCATGCGCGCCCTGGAGCGGCACGCCAAGGCCGGCATCGGACAGGAGCCGCCCAAGCGCGGCTTCATCACCCGCAAGCTCAGTGCTCGCGGAGAGAGCGCGCAGGCTGACAGCCAGGTCGCAGGAGGTATGGGATGAAGTGGGACTGGTCAGTCGTCGATGAGTTCATGCCGCGCTTCTGGGACGGCGTGGTCGTCACCCTGCAGGCGCTCGCCATCGGTTCGCTCATCGCGTTCACGCTGGGGCTGGTATGGGCCATCGCGCAGCGCTCCACACTGAAGTGGGTGAGCTGGCCGGTCACGGCGGTCACGGAGTTCATCCGTAACACTCCGCTGCTGGTTCAGCTGTTCTTCCTTTTCTATGTGGTTCCGGAGTGGGGACCGTCGATGTCTCCGCTCACCACCGGAATCGTCGGCCTCGGCCTGCACTACTCGACGTACACCGCCGAGGTCTACCGGGCCGGCATCAACGGCGTGCCGATCGGCCAGTGGGAAGCGGCCACCGCCCTCAGCCTGCCGAAGTCCCGGACGTGGGGGGCCGTGATTCTCCCGCAGGCCATTCGCCGGGTGGTGCCCGCGCTGGGAAACTACGTGGTGGCCATGCTCAAGGATTCCCCGATGATCGCCGTCATCGGAGCCTTCGAAATGCTCGGCGAGGCCCAGGCCTACAGCAACGAGACCTTCACCACCGAAGCCCTCACAGTGGTCGGCGTCGCCTTCATCGTCATCGCCTACCCGGCTTCCCTTCTTCTTCGAGCCCTGGAGCGTCGCCTTGTCCAGTGACAACAGCCCTTCGAAAGACAACACCAACCCGGCCGTCGACGGCAGCGAACTGATCGAGTTCAAAGACGTCACCAAGCGTTTCGGCAGCAACGTCGTCCTGGACGATCTGTGCTTCACGGTTTCCTCCGGCAAGCACGTCACCCTCATCGGCCCCTCAGGCTCCGGCAAGACCACGATTCTGCGGCTGCTGATGACGCTGGTGAAGCCGGAAGAGGGCACCATCAAGGTCGCCGGCGACTACCTCACCCACGAGGAGAAGAACGGCAAGCTCGTGGTCGCGGGCGAGAAGCACAGCCGGGAGGTGCGCAAGAACATCGGCATGGTCTTCCAGCAGTTCAACCTCTTCCCCAACATGAAGGTGCTGCGGAACATCACCGAGGCCCCCGTGCACGTACTCGGCCTGGGCAACGACGAGGCGGAGCAGCGCGCCCGCGAGCTGCTCGAACTGGTCGGCCTGACCGAGCACATCGACAAGTACCCCAGCCAGCTCTCCGGCGGCCAGCAGCAGCGGGTGGCCATCGCCCGCGCGCTGGCGATGCGGCCGCAGGTGCTGCTGCTGGACGAGGTCACCTCGGCACTCGACCCGGAGCTGGTCGCCGGGGTGCTGGACGTGCTGCGGGACATCGCACACACCACGGACATCACCATGCTCTGCGTCACGCACGAGATGAACTTCGCCCGGGACATCTCCGATGACGTGCTGATGTTCGACGCGGGCCGGGTGATCGAGTCGGGTTCGCCGGAGAAGATCTTCAGCGACCCCGAGCACGAGCGCACGCGGGAGTTCCTGAGCGCGGTGCTGTAGGCGCCTGCGGCGCCTCTTTCCCCGGCATGGGTCCGGGCCGGCCCCGCGCCGGCCCGGGCCCATGCCGGGGAAACAGGCGACGCAGGCGCCTACAGCACCGCGCTCAGGAACTCCCGCGTGCGCTCGTGCTCCGGGTCGCTGAAGATCTTCTCGGGCGAACCCGACTCGATGACCCTCCCCGCGTCGAACATCAGCACGTCGTCGGAGATGTCCCGCGCGAAGTTCATCTCGTGGGTGACGCACAGCATGGTGATGTCCGTCGTCTGCGCGATGTCGCGCAGCACGTCCAGCACGCCGGCCACGAGTTCGGGGTCGAGCGCCGAGG
>NZ_JBOHCV010000721.1:0-14505 GCF_050698815.1 Streptomyces sp. | reverse complement strand
GTGGACACCAAGGAGGTGTGGCTGCCGGACTCCTTCGGCTACACCGCCGCCATGCCGCAGATCGTGAAGCTGGCGGGGGCGAAGTGGTTCCTGACGCAGAAGATCTCCTGGAGCGAGACGAACAGGTTCCCGCACCACTCCTTCTGGTGGGAGGGCATCGACGGCACCCGCGTCTTCACCCACTTCCCGCCGGTGGACACCTACAACTCCGACCTGGGCGGCGAGGAGATGGCGCACGCCGCCCGCAACTACCGGGAGAAGGGCGCCGGTTCGCGGTCCCTGGTGCCGTTCGGCTGGGGCGACGGCGGTGGCGGTTCGACGCGGGAGATGCTGGCCCGGGCGGAGCGGCTGCGGGATCTGGAGGGCTCGCCGCGGGTGACCGTGGAGAAGCCGGCGGCGTTCTTCGAGAAGGCGCACGAGGAGTACGCGGAGCAGGCGCCCGTATGGGCGGGCGAGCTCTATCTGGAGCTGCACCGCGGCACCTACACCTCGCAGGCGAAGACCAAGCAGGGCAACCGGCACAGCGAATCGCTGCTGCGCGAGGCCGAGTTGTGGGCCGCGACCGCGGCCGTACGCACCGGGCACACCTACCCGTACGAGCAGCTGGAGCAGCTGTGGAAGACGGTGCTGCTGCACCAGTTCCACGACATCCTGCCGGGCTCGTCGATCGCCTGGGTGCACCGCGAGGCACGCGAGACGTACGCACGGGTACGGGCGGAGCTCGAGCAGATCATCGCCGACGCCCAGGCCGCGCTCGCCGGCGAGGGTGACGTGCCGCTCGCCTTCAACGCAGCCCCGCACACGCGTGACGGGGTCGCGGCGGGCGCGGCGGCGCCCGCGCAGGAACGTGTCGGCGGATGGCCGGCCGTCACGGTCGAGGAACGCCCGGACGGCGGCTGGCTGCTGGCCAACGGGCTGCTGCGGATCGAGGTGGACGGGCGCGGCCTGGTCGTATCCGCCTACGACGAGGACGCGGGCCGGGAGAGCGTCGCACCGGGCGGGGCGGCCAACCTCCTCCAGGTGCACCCCGACTTCCCCAACCACTGGGACGCCTGGGACGTGGACGCCTTCTACCGGCACAACGTCACCGACCTCACCGGCACCGACGACCTCACCCTCGCCGAGTCGGCGGACGACCGGGCCACCGTGCGCGTCGTCCGCTCCTTCGGCGGCTCCTCCGTGGTCCAGCTGCTCACTCTGCGGGCGGGCGCGAAGGTGCTCGACATCGACACCGAGGTGGACTGGCACGAGACCGAGAAGTTCCTCAAGGCGGCCTTCCCGCTGGATGTGAAGGCCGACCGGTCGGCGGCCGAGACGCAGTTCGGGCACGTCTTCCGACCGACCCACACCAACACCTCGTGGGAGACGGCGAAGTTCGAGATCTGCGCGCACCGCTGGCTCCAGGTCGAGGAGCCGGGCTGGGGCGCGGCCCTGGTCAACGACTCCACCTACGGGCACGACGTCACCCGTGAGATGCGCGCGGACGGCGGCCAGACCACCACGGTGCGGCTCTCCCTGCTGCGCGCGCCCCGCTATCCCGACCCGGAGACCGACCAGGGCACGCACCGGCTGCGCTACGCCCTCGCGCCGGGCGCGAGCGTCGGCGACGCGGTACGCGAGGGGCACCGGATCAATCTGCCGGAGCGCACCGTGCCGGGCAGCGGCAGCCCGGTCGCTCCTCTCGTCAGCGTGGACAACGACCAGGTGGTGGTGGAGGCGGTCAAGCTGGCGGAGGACCGCAGCGGCGACCTGGTGGTGCGGCTGTACGAGTCGCACGGCGGCCGTGGCCGCGCGGTGCTCTCGCCCGGCCTCCCGGTCACCTCGGTGACCGAGACGGATCTGCTGGAGCGGCCGCTCGCGGACGCGGAGGCGCGCGAGGTGGCGGCGGACGGCTCGGTCGAGGTGGCGCTGCGGCCGTTCCAGATCCTTACGCTGCGCCTGAGCCGCCTGAGCGGCCACGGCGCGGAGTGATCACCGGCCCGGCCGGGGACTGCGGCGTCCCCGGCCGGGCCGCGTCGAAGCCAGCCGACCGCGTCAAGCCGACGGGCTGCGTCAGCCGTCAGGCGCCCGGGGCCGGCCGCGACTCCCCGGTGTCCTCCGGCGGCGACGGCTCACTGCGCGGCAGGGTGATCACGACGCGCAGCCCGCGCGGCGTGTTGGGCCGGTAGGCGATGTCCGCCCCGCCCGCCGAGAGCAGCGCGCGGGTGATGGAGAGGCCGAGCCCGGAGCCGGACACGTTCTGGTGGCGGTTGCTGCGCCAGAAGCGGTCGCCGATGCGTTCCAGCTCCGACTGGCTCAGTCCCGGCCCGGCGTCGGCGACCTCCACGGTGACGCGCTCGCCCTCGGAGGCGACGCTCACCGTGACGCTCTCTCCCTCGGGGCTGAACTTGACGGCGTTGTCGACCACCGCGTCCAGCGCGCTGGACAGCGCCACCGGGTCCGCCCACCCGGTCGCGGCGGGCTGCCCGGCCGAGGCGAGGGTGACGCCCTTGCGTTCGGCGACGGGGCGCCACGCCTCCACCCGCTCGGCCGCCACCTCGGCCACGTCGGTCAGCCGCAGGTCGGCGGAGGCGTGCTCGGCCAGTGCCAGGTCGAGCAGGTCGTCCAGCACGCGGGCGAGCCGCTTGCCCTCGGCCTGTACGGACGCGAACTCCTCGTCCGCCCCGGGCAGCTCCAGACCGAGCAGCTCGATGCGCAGCAGCAGTGCGGACAGCGGGTTACGCAGCTGGTGCGAGGCGTCGGCCACGAAGGCGCGCTGCTGTTCCAGCACGCCTTCGACGTTGTCGGCCATCTCGTTGAACGAGCGGGCCAGCCGCTGAAGCTCCGGCGGACCGCCCGAGGCGGCGACCCGGCATTTGTACTGGCCCAGCGCGATCTCGTGAGCGGCCCGGTCCAGGGTGCGTACGGGCCGCAGCACCCAGCCCGTCATGCGCAGCGCCGCTCCGACGGCGAGCAGCAGCGCGGCGGCCTCGCCCACCGCGATCGGCAGCCAGTCCCGCAGGATCCGTGACCGCAGCTGCCCGGTCGGTGAGTCGGTGAGGACGACGGCGGCCACGTCACCGTCCCGTATGACGGGTGAGGCGACCGCTATCCGGCCCTCCTGCCACGGCCACACCTGCTTCGGGTCGTGACTGCGCCGCCCGGCGAGCGCCTCGGCGAAGGCGTCGGCGCCCTGGCCATCGCCGGGGACCTTCCAGCTGCCCGGCGCGACGCCCATGGCGTTCCCGTCCCGGTAGAAGACGCCGACGTTGATGCCGTACAGGGAGTGGTAGCGCTCCAGCTCCTCGCGCAGGATGCTGCGACGCTCGCTCTCCTCGCTCGGCGAGGCCACGAACTGCGCCAGCGCGGCGAAGCGCGCGGTGTCGTCGATGCGATCGACCACGGCGCGCTGCTGTTCGGCGGCGGCCTGGCTCGCGGCGAGCGGGAATCCCAGCGCGAGCAGCGCGCCGGAGAGCAGGACGATCAGCAGCAGGAGCAGTCGGTTGCGCATCTCGATTCCGGGTCGTTCCCGAGCCGCTACGCCGTCGGCGCCGAAGGGGCGACGAGCCGGTAGCCCACCCCGCGCACCGTCTCGATCAGCGCGGGCAGCCGCAGCTTGGCACGCAGGGACGCGACATGCACCTCGAGCGTCCGCCCGGTCCCCTCCCAGCTGGTACGCCAGACCTCGCTGATGATCTGCTCCCGCCGGAAGACGACGCCGGGGCGCTGTGCGAGCAGCGCGAGCACGTCGAACTCCTTGCGGGTGAGCGCGACGGTGACGCCGTCGACGGTCACCTGGCGAGTGGGCAGCTCGATGGTCACCGCGCCCAGCCGCAGCGTGCCGGACCCGGAGGCACCCTCCTCGCCCTGGACGTCCGCGTGCTCCTCGCTCGCCGCCCGGCGGCTGACCGCGTGGATGCGGGCGAGCAGTTCGCCGGTGTCGTACGGCTTGACCACGTAGTCGTCGGCCCCGAGGTTGAGCCCGTGGATCCGCGACCGTACGCCGCCGCGCGCGGTCACCATGATCACGGGGGTGGAGCTGATCTTCCGGATCCGGCCGCAGACCTCGAAGCCGTCCTGATCCGGCAGGCCCAGGTCGAGCAGCACGACGCCGAAGGGCTCCACGTCCTCGGAGGGCAGCAGCTCCTGCAGGGCTTCCTCGCCGCTGCGGGTGTGCACGACGTCGAAGCCGTGCCGTGCCAGTACGGCGGAGAGCGCGGCGGCGACGTGGTTGTCGTCCTCGACGAGCAGCAGCCTCACTCCGGACCTCCCTCCGCGGTGCTGTGCGCAGACAGTGCCGCATGCGCGGCCCGGCACTGCATCCACCCGTATTCGCGCAGGTGAGTCAAGGGGTACCCCGTGGCACAACGGTTTCTGTTATGGAGCCGGTACGCTACGGCGCGAAACCTCACTATCCCTTTCATCCCCCTTCTCCCATCGTGCCCGCTTGCGGCTGAATCGTTATCCTCAATTTCCCCTCAGATGTAATGACGCTGGTGGTGGTGGCTCATTAGTGTCCTCGCAACCGACGAGGACGGAGCAACACGCCGATGAGCGAAGTATCGGTGACCAAGGACGCCGCCCCGGCGGCGGACGAGCTGGTCGTACTGGACAACGTCAACAAGCACTTCGGTGCGCTGCATGTGCTCCAGGACATCGACCTGACCATCGCGCGCGGAGAGGTCGTCGTCGTTATCGGGCCCTCAGGGTCGGGCAAGTCCACGCTGTGCCGCACCATCAACCGGCTCGAGACGGTCGACACGGGCCGCATCTCGATCGACGGCGAACCGCTGCCCCAGGAGGGCAAGGCGCTGGCGAAGCTGCGCGCCGACGTCGGCATGGTCTTCCAGGCATTCAACCTCTTCGCACACAAAACGGTGCTGGAGAACGTGATGCTCGGGCAGACCAAGGTCCGGCGCACCGACAAGAAGGCGGCCGAGGAGAAGGCACGCGCGCTGCTGGACCGGGTCGGCGTGGGCAATCAGGCCGACAAGTACCCGGCGCAGCTCTCCGGCGGCCAGCAGCAGCGGGTGGCGATCGCCCGCGCGCTGGCGATGGACCCCAAGGTGATGCTCTTCGACGAGCCCACCTCCGCACTCGACCCCGAGATGATCAACGAGGTCCTCGAGGTCATGAAGCAGCTCGCGGAGGAGGGCATGACGATGGTCGTCGTCACCCATGAGATGGGCTTCGCGCGCTCCGCCGCGAACCGGGTCGTCTTCATGTCCGACGGCCGGATCGTCGAGGAGGCGACTCCGGAGCAGTTCTTCAACAATCCGCGCAGTGACCGCGCCAAGGACTTCCTGGCGAAGATCCTGCACCACTGACACCCGCCGGCCGGCACACCGCAGACTCACCAAGCAAGGGATGTTCACCATGAAGTTCCGCAAGACCGCCGCCGCGGCGGCCGTGGTCCTCACCATCACCCTGTCCGCCACCGGCTGCGGCGGCAAGAAGGGCAGCGCCGGCGACAAGCCGGGCGGCGACACGAACGAGAAGGCCCTGCCGACCTACAAGGTCGCCAAGGACGTCAAGATCGACTCGCCGGTGATCAAGAAGGCCCAGAAGCGCGGCAAGCTGATCATCGGCGCCAAGGCCGACCAGCCCTACCTCGGTTTCCAGGACCCGTCCTCGAAGAAGTACGAGGGCTTCGACGTCGAGGTCGCCAAGATGGTCGCGGCCGACCTGGGCTTCGACCCGGAGAAGGACGTCAAGTTCAAGACCATCGACTCCTCGATCCGGGAGACCGCGATCTCCAAGGGTCAGGTCGACCTCATGGTGGGCACCTACACCATGAACGACGAGCGGAAGAAGCAAGTCAGCTTCGCCGGTCCGTACTACATGGCCGGCCAGGACCTGCTGGTCCGCAAGGACGAGAAGTCGATCAAGGGTCCGGACAGCATCAAGGGCAAGAAGGTCTGCTCGATCACCGGTGCCACCCCGCTGCAGAACCTCAAGGACAACAAGTCCAAGTTCGGTGCCGAGCCGGTCGAGTTCGGCAAGTACACCGACTGCGTCAAGCAGCTGCTCGACGGCCAGGTCGACGCCATGACGACGGACGACGCGATCCTCAAGGGCTACGCAGCCGAGCGCCCGAAGAAGCTCAAGGTCGTCGGCGAGACCTTCAGCGACGAGCCCTACGGCATCGGCCTGAAGAAGGACGACAAGGAGCTGCAGAACGCCGTGCTGGACGCCATCGAGGCGCACCAGAAGGACGGCACCTGGAAGAAGGCCTACGACGCGACGCTGGGCCGCTCCGGCTCCAAGTTCGAGGAGCCGCCGGCCCTCGAGCGCTGACCGGCCGACAGGCCGACCGGCACCAGCACCATCCGCGTCCCGTACGTCCGCCCGAGCGGGCGGACGTACGGGACGCGGCATTCCCTGACCGCCCTGCGGAGACCCTATGAATGTTCTGCTCGACCACTTGGACCTGTTCCGCGACGGATTCATCGGAACGGTCTCGCTGACCGCGGCCAGCGCCCTGCTCGCGCTCGTGCTGGGCGTACTGATAGCCGGCTTCCGGGTCTCGCCCGTACCGCCCCTGCGCGCCTTCGGCACGGCCTGGGTGACGCTGCTGCGCAACACCCCGCTGACGCTGCTGTTCCTGGTGGCCTTCTTCGTGCTGCCGCAGATCGTCTTCCCCGGCATCAGCTCCTACGTCCTCGCTGTGCTGGCGCTCGGCTTCTACACCTCCTCCTTCGTCTGTGAGGCGGTGCGCTCCGGCATCAGCACCGTCGCGCTCGGCCAGGCGGAGGCGGCCCGCAGCCTTGGCATGACCTTCACGCAGACGCTCCGGATGATCGTGCTGCCTCAGGCGACACGCAGCGTGCTGCCACCGCTGAGCAGCATCATCATCGCGCTCACGAAGAACTCGGCCATCGCCGGCGCCTTCAACAACCCCGAACTCTTCAGCGTCCAGAAGGTACTCAGCGACAAGGGCTTCAACGCCATGGTCATCTTCTTGTGGGTGGCCCTCGCCTACCTCGTCCTCGTCTTCCTGATCAGCGGCCTGTTCCGGCTGCTGGAGCGTCGGATGGAGGTCGCCCGATGAGCTCGTCCGTCCTCTACGACACACCCGGCCCCAAGGCCCGCGTCCGCAACCGCGTGTACGCCGTCATCGGCTCGGCCGCAGTGATCGGCCTGGTCGGCTTCGTCATCTACCGGCTGGCCGCCAAGGGCCAGCTGGACGGTGCGATGTGGGACATCTTCAACTACGCCGGCGTGCGCAACTCCATCGCGGAAGGCATCGTCAGCACGCTCAAGGCCTTCGTGATCGGCGGCGTGCTGTCGCTGGTGCTCGCCGTGCTGCTGGCGGTGGGCAGGCTGTCCGTGCACAAGCCCGTCAGCTGGGTTGCCACCGGATTCATCGAGCTCTTCCGAGCCGTGCCGCTGCTGATCACCATCTACATCCTGTGGGTGGGCTTCTTCACCAGCGACCCGATGTGGGCGGTGGTCATCGGACTCACCCTCTACAACGGCGCCGTGCAGGCGGAGGTGCTGCGCGCGGGCATCATGTCGGTGCCCAAGGGACAGAGCGAGGCCGCGTACGCCATCGGGATGAGCAAGACCCAGGTGATGACGACGGTGCTGATCCCGCAGGCCGTACGGTCCATGCTGCCCACGATCGTCAGCCAGCTCGTGGTCACCCTCAAGGACACCTCGCTGGGCTTCGTGATCACCTACGAAGAGCTGCTCTACGCGGGGCGCCAGATGGCGAACACCATCCTGGTGGACGGCGAGAACCCCTACGTTCCGATCGTCCTGGTCTTCGGCGCCATCTATGTGGCGATGTGCCTCGCCCTCTCGGCGCTGGCCAACTGGATCGAGCGGCGTGGCCGCCGGGCCAAGACCGGTATCAAGGTCGCCGAGGCGGAGAAGGCGGCGCCCGACATGGGCAACGTGGCCTGACGGCTGCGAACGGCAGAACTGCGGGGGCGGTGGCCCGGACAGATCACGACATGTCCGGGCCACCGCCCTCGCAGCTTGACGGGTGACCTGGCACTGGGTTGCATACGTTTCGTGATCGTGCACCGGGCGCCACTCGTTTCCACTTCCCCCTCTCGAACGGCTCGTGCGGCCAGTGCTGCCCGGCGCCGCCCGGAGACGCACGGGTGAGCGAATCCGACGTCATCATCGTCGGCGCCGGACCGTCCGGGCTCGCGCTGTCGCTGTCGCTGGCCCGGTACGGGGTGCCGTCACTCGTGCTGGACAGCGGCGACGGTCACGTCGCCCCGCGCGCGGCCCGCAGCTGTTTACTGCGACCGGACACCGCGGCGTGGCTGCAGACCTCACCCGAACCAGGTATTCCGGCGACCCGTTGGACACGCTGGCGCACCCAGCGGCGCCGACAGCTCGTCCAGGACGTGGAGTTGTCCGAGGAGACCTCACCGGTCCACCTGGAGCAGCACGCGCTGGAGCGCGGCCTGCGGGCCGCCCTCGCGCGGGAGAAGCTCGCCCGGGTCGTGACCGGCAGCCATCTGGACATTCTCGAGCAGGACGCCGCCGGGGTCACCGCGCACACCCGGCCTCGCGGTTCGTCCGGCGTGGCCGGGCGCGAAGGCGGCACGTGGTGGCGCGGCAGCTATCTGGTGGGCTGCGACGGGGCACGGTCGACGGTACGGAAGCTGCTCGGCGTGCGGTTCACGGGGCGCACGGCCGTCGAGCGGCACGCTGTCGCGGCACTGCGTACCCGGCTGCCCTGGGAGGACCAGGCACTGCTGCACCGTGATCCCGACGGCACACCCGGCGAGGTGACCGCGCGGCCACTGCCCGGCGGAGTGTGGCGGCTGGACTGGCTGCTTCCGCCGCGCGGTGAACTGGTCACTCCCGAAGCGCTGCTGGACCGGGTCGGCACGACGCTCGCCCAGTGGTACGACACCGGCCACGGCGAACACGCCACTCCCGGGCCCTACGAACTCCTCGACACCGGGGTGCACACCGCACACCAACGGCTCGCCCAGCGCTGGCGCGTGGACCGCGCCTTTCTCGCCGGGGACGCGGCACACCTGGTCGGTGCGCTGGGCGTGCAGTCGGTGGACGAGGGGCTGCGGGACGTCGCCAATCTGGCGTGGAAGCTCGCGCTGGCCTGGCACGAAGCGGGCGGCGCCCGGGGGCGGCGGGTCGACCGGGACGCCACCGAGACCCTGCTGGACAGTTACGAGACGGAGCGGCGCGGCGCCGTCGGCGCCCGGCTGCGGGCGGTCGACCAGGCGCTGCCGCTGGTGCGGCGTGCGGGCGGGGGGCTGCGCACCATGCTGCCGGGCGGTGGTGCCCGTACACCGCTGGAGCTGCTGACCGACGGGCATCTGGGGCGTGGACCGCTGGGGGCGCCCGCCGCGTACCGGCGTTCGCCGCTGGCGCCGGCGCGGAACGCCGTCGACACCGTGCTCGTCGATACGGCGCCGGGTGCTCCCGTGCACGATGTGCCGGTGATCGCCTTGACCGGGGAGCGCGGCCGGCTGCGGGGGCGGCTGGGCGGCAGGGGCGGCGAGCTGCTGGTACTGCTCGTGGCGCCGGGCACCGGCGTGTGGGACAGCCGGCACTGGCTGTCAGCGGGAATGATGCCCGAACTCGTCGCCGCCGTGGAGGCGTTGCCGCTGCACGCCGAACTGCTGGTGGCCGAGGACTACCCGGGGGCGGCGGCTCACACAGTGCTGGTGATACGGCCCGACGGGCATCTGGTGGCCGCCCTGCCGGGGCCGCGGACCGCACAACTACGGGCCTGCGTGGACGCGTTGCGCGGCGGGACGCTCCCGGACCGCACACCGGCCTCCCGCGAGACACCCCGCCGGGACAGGTTCTAGCTCATCGGCCCGTCGCCGGGACGGGTCTCAGCATTCCGGCAGGTGCTGCTCCAGCAGTTCCGGGTCCTCGCCCTCTTCCTCCAGCGCCCGCCTGACCACGCGCAGGGCGAGCCCTTCGCCGTACCCCTTGCGGGCCAGCATCCCGGCGAGGCGGCGGATGCGCTTGTCCCGGTCCAGGCCTCTGGTGGACCGCAGCTTGCGGTCCACCAGGGCGCGGGCGGTCTCCGCCTCCTGTCCGGAGTCGAGCTGCCCGACCGCCTCGTCGATGAGCTCGGAGTCCACGCCCTTGGTGCGCAGTTCACGGGCGAGCGCCCGGCGCGCCAGCCCGCGTCCGCGGTGCCGCGACTCGACCCAGGCGGCCGCGAACGCGGCGTCATCGATCAGCCCGACGTCCTCGAAGCGGGAGAGCACCTCCTCGGCCGCCTCGTCGGGGATCTCCCGCTTGCGCAGGGCCTCGGCAAGCTGCCGGCGGGTACGGGGCGTCCCGGTGAGCAGCCGCAGGCAGATCGCACGCGCCTGCTCCACCGGGTCCCGCTGCGCGGGGTCCTGCCGCATGCGCGGTGATCCCACCTCGGCCCTCGACGAGGTGGGATCACCGCCGTCTTCTCGCACCGGCCAGTGGCTGCGCCGCGTCACGGATCAGCTCTTGGCGACGGCGGACTTGGCCGCCTTGGCCTTCGACGCCGGTGCGGGCACCGACTTGGCTGCGGCGTCGGCCACCTCGGCCGCCGGTCCCGCGCCCGCCGCATCCGCGCCGGGCTCGCCCGTGGGCTCTTCCGGCTTCACACCGATGCCCAGCTTCTCCTTGATCTTCTTCTCGATCTCGTTGGCCAGATCGGGGTTGTCACGGAGGAAGTTGCGGGAGTTCTCCTTGCCCTGGCCCAACTGGTCGCCCTCGTAGGTGTACCAGGCGCCGGACTTGCGGACGAAGCCGTTCTCGACGCCCATGTCGATCAGGCCGCCTTCACGGCTGATGCCCTGCCCGTACAGGATGTCGAACTCGGCCTGCTTGAAGGGCGGAGCGACCTTGTTCTTGACGACCTTGACGCGGGTGCGGTTGCCCACCGCGTCGGTGCCGTCCTTGAGCGTCTCGATCCGGCGGATGTCGAGCCGCACCGAGGCGTAGAACTTCAGCGCCCGGCCACCGGTGGTGGTCTCGGGCGAGCCGAACATCACGCCGACCTTCTCCCGCAGCTGGTTGATGAAGATCGCCGTGGTCTTGGAGTGGTTGAGCGCGCCGGTGATCTTCCGCAGCGCCTGGCTCATCAGCCGCGCCTGGAGGCCGACGTGCGAGTCGCCCATCTCACCCTCGATCTCCGCACGCGGTACGAGCGCGGCGACGGAGTCGATGACGATCAGGTCCAGTGCGCCGGAGCGGATCAGCATGTCGACGATTTCCAGCGCCTGTTCGCCGTTGTCCGGCTGAGAGAGGATCAGAGCGTCGGTGTCCACGCCGAGCTTCTTGGCGTACTCGGGGTCGAGCGCGTGCTCGGCGTCCACGAACGCGACGGTGCCGCCGCCCTTTTGGGCATTGGCCACCGCGTGCAGGGTCAGGGTCGTCTTGCCGGAGGCCTCCGGCCCGAACACCTCCACCACGCGGCCGCGCGGCAGGCCGCCGACGCCGAGTGCGACATCGAGGGCGGTGGACCCGGTGGGGATGATCTCGACCGGCTCGTTCGGCCGCTCCCCCATGCGCATCACGGCGCCCTTGCCGAACTGCCGTTCAATCTGCGCGAGGGCTGTTTCGAGCGCCTTCTCGCGGTCGGTTCCTGCCATGGGTGCCACCCGGTTCGCTTGAGTCGATCGCTTCACGTCAATGACGCTAGCGGCTGCCACTGACAATCGGTCCGGATCCCCCTCCCCCGACGACGCCCGGCGCATGAGTACCCGCCGGGACCCCTATGAGAATCCATGTTCGATTTTTGCGTCAAGTCACCCCGGAATCCTGTGGATAACTCACAAAACCCCAGTTCACAGCCGTCGGCCGCACCGTCGGCACCGGGTCATCTCTTGTCGGCCGGTACATCCAGCGCCGTGCACACCGCCCGCCAGATCTCCTTCGCGTCCCACCCCGCGTCCAGCGCCTCACAGACCGTACGGCCGCCGAGTTCGGCCATCACATGGTCCCGCGCGAAGGAGTCGGCGTAGGCGTCACCGAAGTGATCAGCCATCCGCTGCCAGAAGTCCGTCAACCGCATGACCCCAGTATCCCGCCCCGGTTCTCACGGGGTTCACGGGAGCCAGTGCCGTGACCGGCAATGTTTGCCCGTCAAGGAGCGTCGTCCAGCATGGGGTCTCCCCGGGCCGCAGGCCCAGGGGACGCGATCGCAAGGCGGCCGGAAGTCCTTGTAGCGGAGCTACCAGGGCTTTCGGCCAACGCCGCGAGGGTGCGTGATGGGCGGCGCGACAGGGCAAACCTTGCCGGGAGGGGCACTAGCCCAGGGCGCGTACCGCCGCGGTGACCAGGACGGCGACACCGACGACCAGCAGGAAGGGCGCGCGCAGCAGCAGCGCCCCGGCCGCCGCCGCCAGCCCCGCCGCCTTCGCGTCCACCATCACAGCCGCGCCGTCACCGAACGTCTGCTGCGCGGTCAGCGCCGCGAGCAGAGCCACCGGAATCAGTGCGGCCAGCCGCCGGACCAACGGCCGTTCCAGCACCCCCGCGGGCACCGACAGGCCGAGCACCTTGGCCAGGTAGCAGCCCACCGCGGTCGCCGCTATCGCGATCCACACGTTCACCGTCCCTCCTCCCCCGCACTCGCGGGCCCGCGGTCCCCGCTTCGCCGCGCGAACAGTCCCCGCAGCAGCAGAACGGCCGGCGCGGCCAGCCCCGCGAGCAGCACCGGGACCCCGGCCGGCAGCACAGGCAGCAGGCACAGGCCCAGCACGCTCGCCAGCCCCGCCGTCGCCCGCTCCGCGGCCGTCCGCAGCATGGGCGCCAGCAGCGCCAGGAAGACGGCGGGGCCGGCCGCGTCCAGGCCCCAGGCGTTGATGTCGCCCAGCGCCTCGGCACCCAGCGCGCCCAGCAGCGTGGTGAGGTTCCACAGCAGGAAGAGAGTCGTCCCCGTCACGGTGAAGCCGATGCGGGCGGCGCGCCGCCCGGGCTGTGCGAGGGCGACGGCCGACGTTTCGTCGATCACCCAGTGGGCGGCCAGCGGGCGCACCGCGCGGGGCAGCCGCAGCAGCGTGGACAGCCGCAGGCCGTAGAAGGAGTTCCGTACGCCCAGGAAGAAGGCGCCGGCGGCGGCGGTGAGTGGATTGCCGCCCGCCGCCAGCGCCCCGACGAGCGCGAACTGCGAGGCGCCGGTGAAGACGAAGAGGCTGAGCGCACAGGCCTGCGGCACGCTGAGTCCGGCGCCCGCGGCGGTCACGCCGAAGGCGAAGCCGGACAGCCCGACGGCGACGCCGACGCCCAGCGCGTCACGGACGACCGCGCGGTCGCCGGGCCCCAGGCCACCGGGACCCCGGTCGGGGGGATCCGCTCCGCCGGGATCCGCGCCGCGGCCCGCTCTGGGGAATATTTCAGGTTGATCTGACTTTTCCAGCACGCGTGCCACGCTAAGCGAGGCGTCCACCAGCGGTCTTGTACGTTTTTGCGCGCCCCCGCGCACACCCCCGCTCGCCTGCCCCTCACCCAGGTCCGCGCCCCGGGCGCTCGCGCTGGTACGCACCGGGCGGCACCCCCACGATCCGGCTGAAGTGCCGGTTCAGATGCGGCTGGTCGGTGAACCCGACGGCCACCGCGGTCTCCGCAGGCGTCGTCCCGGCGTCCAGCAGCGCACGCGCCCGGTGCACGCGGGCGTCCGTCAGCCAGGCGTGCGGCGGCATTCCGTATCGCTCCTGGTAGGCGCGCAGCAGCGCGAAGGGCCCGGTGCCCAGTTCGGCGGCAAGCCGTTCCAGAGTGGGTGGATCGGCCATCCGCTCCACCAGGATCGCGCGGGCCCGCTCGGCCGTACGGGCGCCGGCGGTACGCACCTCGCGGACCGGCAGGGCGCTGCCGTGCAGTCTCAGCAGGCGGGCGATGGTCGTCCGTAGCAGGCTGTCCGCCGCGAGAGCCTGCCCCTGCTCGGCGGCGCGGTGCACGCGGGCGACGAGGCGGGCGGAGGCGGCGTCGTCCACGGCCGGCGCGGCGAATCCGGGAGTACCGCGGATCACGGTGGTCTCGGCGGCTATCTCCGCGACCAGCTCAGGCTCGGGATAGAGCACGTCGTAACGCCACCCCTCGGGCACACCGGCCTTACCGGTGTGCGGGGTGTCGGGGTTGATGAGGGCGAGCCCGCCGGGACCCGTGCGGTGCTCACCGCCACCCTGGTCGAAGACCTCCACGCCCTCGGCGATGGCGGCGATGACGTAGGCGGCGTGCGTGTGCCGCGCGAACGTCTTGCGTACATACCGGGCGCACAGCAGATCGACGCCCGGCAGCCGCGGATGCTGCCAGTAGCGCGCGCTCTCACCGGTCGCCATGGCTCCAATTCTGCGCCCTGCCGCCGACAGCCTGGATTGTCACTGGCGGGGTGCACGATGGGTGTCATGGGTCAGACCTCGCCGAATTCCTCGTCCGGGCCCGCAGTGCCGGGGCCCGCGGCGCTGGACGGATTCTCGCCCGCGACCCGGGCCTGGTTCACGGGTGCCTTCAGCGCGCCCACAGCCGCCCAGGCCGGGGCGTGGCGTGCGCTGGCCGAGAAGTCCGACGCGCTCGTCGTCGCCCCCACCGGGTCCGGGA